>NZ_BOLU01000001.1:0-238851 GCF_016861825.1 Lacticaseibacillus sp. 866-1
TAACGCAGTCTTCATAGCCTAACAGATCTGAAGGCTCAGCATGCCTGGTCAACCCTAAAGTGCAGGTCGGATCGCCAGGGAGTTTCCGGGTAACTCTGACAAGGTTGTTCCTACCTCGCCCTCCCATCATCCGAAATCATAATAGCTCGTTATGTAACCGCTGTCAATAAAAATGCGCAAAATATTTTTGACCAAAATCAAAGCGCGATCACTCGCGCTTTGGCGTGTTGCTATTTCCAACCGAGGGCTGGCGCAATATCGGTCATGATGGTCTTCAACAGGTGGACATTGTAATCAACACCGAGCGTCGACGGCACGGTGATCAGGATGGTATCTGCCTCTTGAATCGCTTCGTCTTCACCCAATTCTTTGATCAACTGGTCGGGCTCGCCGACAAACATTTTGCCGAAAATCGTCGGGTTCTGGTGGTAAGCCAAGTAACCGACCTCATCTTGGGTCTGCGTGCCTTCTGCGAACAGTTGACGATCCAGGTCACTCACAATTGGCATGATCGAGCGGGTAACCAGCGTCCGCGGCTCAAAATCATGTCCTGCTTTCTTCCAGGCGTCCTTGAAAGCGCGCAGCTGCTTGGCCTGCTGAACATGGAACGGCTCGTTAGACTCGTAGTTCACTAGCGTCGAGGACATCAAGTTCATGCCATGCTCAGCCGCCCAGATCGCGGTGGCCTGGCTGCCGGCGCCCCACCAGATGCGGTGCTGCAATGTTGGCGAAAATGGTTCGAGCCGCCGTAACCCAGGCTCCTGCGGGAACATTGGCTGGGCGTTTGGCTCGGCGAAGCGCTCACCCTTTAAAAGGTCGAGAAACTTAAGTGCCCGGGCCCGCGCGATGTCCTTGATCTCCTCTTCAGTGTAGTCGTACCCGAAGTACTGCCAGCCATCTTTGACCTGCTCCGGTGAACCACGGCCAACGCCAAGCTGGACCCGATTTTGCGCCAGCACATCCGTTGACATGACGTTTTCGGCCATCATGAAGGGATTTTCGTAACGCATGTCCACCAGGCCAGTCCCGATTTCGATTTTTGAAGTCTTCGCGGCGATGGCGGCCATCAGCGGATACGGCGTACCGATCTGATAGGCGAAATGGTGCACCCGAAACCAGGCGCCATCGATCCCCAGCTTTTCAGCTTCGACCGCCAATTGAACGGACTCCTCATAGCTCTGCTGAGCGGTTTTGACCACTGAATTGTTCTTTTGCCAGAAGCCGAAACTCAAGAATCCAATATTCTTCATCTTAATTGCCTCCTTTGCTTTCTTTCGAACAAATGCAATATAGTCTCTTTACTTACTAATTACAAGTGTTTTTTAATTTATTTTTGTGTCAAAAAGGCAGACCATTTTACCAGTCTGCCTCTGTTCAAACTCTCGGCGCCACCATACTCAGCGCAATACGTTCACGCTGCAAGTCCACCTTTTCGATCCACACATCAACGATATCGCCAACCGCAACCACGGTATTGGGGTCGCGCACAAACTTTGGCCCCATGCGGGACAAGTGGACCAGGCCGTCGTGCTTCACGCCGATGTCGACAAACGCGCCAAAATCGACCACATTGCGCACCGTGCCCTGCAGCTTCATCCCAGGCTGCAAATCTTCCAGCGTTAGCACATCACTGCGCAAAAGCGGCGCCGGCATGCTGTCGCGCAAATCGCGGCCGGGGCTTTGAAGACTGGCAACGATATCTTTGACAGTGGCAGCACCAGCGGCTTTGGAAACAAAAGCCGTCAGGTCAAGCGCCTTGAGTTTCTCACCCGCTGCAGGCGTCCCCAGCTCACCAGGCTTCACGCTAGCAGCAGCGAGCATTTTCTTGGCGACCGGATAACTTTCCGGATGAATGTCGGTGTTGTCGAGCGGCTGCTTGCCGCCGATGATGCGCAGAAATCCCACGGCCTGCTCATATGCTTTCGGGCCGAGCCGCGGCACCTTTTTCAGCTCAGTGCGGCTGAGGTAGCGGCCATGTTCGTCGCGATAGGTCACGATGTTTTGCGCAATGGTCTTGGACAGTCCAGAGATGCGGGCAAGCAGCTGATAACTGGCGGTGTTGAGGTTGACGCCGACCTGGTTAACGGCCCGCTCCACCACCGCGTCGACCTCGCTGGCCATTGCCTTGGCCGGCAGGTCGTGCTGGTACTGACCCACCCCAATCGCCTCCGGATCGATCTTGACCAGCTCGGCCAAGGGATCCTGCAGACGGCGCGCGATACTGATGGCACTGCGCTGCTCAACATGCAGGTCGGGAAACTCATCGCGCGCCTCTTGACTGGCCGAATAGACAGACGCCCCCGCCTCGTTGACGATGACGTAAAAAATCTCGCGGGGCAGCTGCTTGATCACCTGCGCAACAAATTGCTCGGACTCGCGACTGGCGGTGCCATTGCCAATGGCAATCATGGTCACCTGATATTTTTCCAGCAGCGTCTTGAAGTCGCGGGCCGCTGCCTGACGCTTGGCGGCAGGCGCCGGCTTGTGCGGATAGATCACCGCCGTGGCCAGCAGCTTGCCGTTCTCGTCGACCACGGCAAGCTTGCAACCGGTGCGATACGCCGGGTCAAAGCCCAGGACGACCTTGCCTTTAATTGGCGCCTGCATCAGCAAGTTGTAAAGGTTCTGACCGAAGACCTTGACCGACTTTGCCGCGGCGGTGTCGGTCAGCTCGGCGCGCACCTCGCGCTCGATGGCTGGACCGATGAACCGCTTATACGCATCTTCATAAGCTTCTTCAACAAACGCTGTTGCAAAACTATCCGGTTGCGACCCGATCCAGCGGTTGTGCATGAACCGCATCACCGCGCCTTGGTCGACCTTGATTTTCACGGTCAGGACCTTTTCCTTTTCCCCGCGGTTGAGCGCCAACGTCCGGGTCGCTGTCATGCGCGAAACTTTTTCGGTGAAATCATAGTAATGCTGGTAGACACCTTTTTCGTCGATGGCCTTACCCTTGGTCTTGACCGTTGCGGTCATTTCGCCCGTGCGCTTGGTGTAATCGCGCACCCAATTGCGGACTGAGGCCTTTTCGCTGAACCGCTCGGCCAAGATTTCGTGGGCCCCGGCCAGTACGTCGGTTTCAGTTTTCAGCTCCTTGGCCGGATTGAGGTAACGGCGAGCCCGCGAATCCAAGGACCCTGTCGGAAAAGTTAAAATCCAGCGGGCCAGCGGCTCAAGCCCGCGCTTTTTGGCGATGGTCGCTTTCGTTTCGCGCTTTTGCTTGTATGGCAAGTAAAGGTCCTCAACGTCTTGGAGCTTCTTGGCCTCCTGAATTTTTTTGGTCAGTTGCGGGGTCAGCCTGCCCGCTTCTTCGATACTTTTGAGCACGGTGGTTTTGCGATCCTGCAAGGCGACCGCCCGCTTGTAAGCTTCCTCAACCGCCTGAATCTGGACCTCGTCCAAGCTGCCAGTCATTTCCTTGCGGTAGCGCGCAATGAACGGCACCGTGTTGCCATCCGCCATTAAGTTTAAGACGGCGCTGACCTGGTGTGCCGAGATACCGGACACGCCTTGCTGGACAATCTGAACGGTTTGCTTATCTATCAATAGTTTTACCTCACGATTTTTGTGAAAGATGTCCTGGTGTCGAAATAACACTAGCTGTCCATTCATCATACAAGCCGGCCCGCCCATCCGCAATGCAAGTGATTCGCAACGCGGATCAGCTAGGCATGTCTATCCTCAACCTGTTATATTTAGGGTAGTAGATTGATTGCCAAAGGAGAACGCGCAAATGACGAACAGTAAAAGCAGCACCGGTGGTCTGAAGAAGCTGGCAGGGAAAACCTTCAACGTCGCAGACAAACTTATTTCTGGCGTTGGCAGCGTCGCCGACGCCATCGCCAAAGTGGCACCGAGCGTGGTTGATGAAGGCGCCAAGGTGGTCGACGCCCACATGGAAAAACACAAGGATGATTTCAAAATGCCGGCGCTGGTCGACCTGCCGCTAGAGGAGGCCAAACGTGTCCTGGACTTTTACCACCTGCAGTACGCCCTGATCATGGCGACCCCAGCCCCAAAACTGGCAACTCGCCAGCCAAATGTGATTCTCGAAACGACCCCCAAGGCGAATACGAAAGTCGCCCCCAATGCCTTTGTTCGTGCCTATTACGCGACGGAAGAAACGATTGAAACCAGTCGCCAGATGATCGCCACCCGTCAGGCTGCCAAGGCTGAAGCCAAGGCGAACAAGCAGGCTGCACGGCAAGCGCAACTGCACACCGTAACCCGCGCAGCGGCGGCGATTCCAGCTGCGATGGCAGGCAAGCTGCCACGCCGCAAATCAAAAAAGCGCCCGACCCCACCATCAGCCAATTCACAAACTGGCCAGGATGATGAGCCGGGCAATCCCCAATAACTTTTCGGGCTCGTGCTTTACGGCACGGGTCTTTTTTTTATCCGGTCGGAAATTAACGGTGCATCTCACGACTCAGGAAGACCAGACGCTTTGGCGTTGAATAAGCTGAGGCATAGCTGTAGCGAGGATCATCAAATTGCGTGAGTGCCGCGGGTGTGTCGACCTGGTGCTCGGCCGCATAGCGGACCATTGCGCCGCGCGCCTGCTTGGCGTACGTGGCGCGCGTTTTGATCTTACCGTCCTTGAGCGTGCCAAAAACCACCGTCACCAGTCGATCGGTCGACTTGAGGTACGGCGTGATCGCCTTCGCATACTCATTCGACGCCAAGTTCACCACCGGCGCTCGCCAGTCCAGCGCCTGGTAAAGCCGGTCGCCCCAGAATTCGTAGAGATTGGTGGCCCGACCAACCGCAAATCCGCTGCCTAGCTCCAACCGGTACGGCACAATGGCGTCGAACGGGCGCAGAACACCGTAAAAGCCTGACAAAATCCGCAGATGTTCACTCAGGTACCTGAGTCCGGCCTCCGTCAACAAGCCCGGGGCCATACTTTGATACTGAATGCCAACGTAACTCATGACCGCCGGCGTGACTGCCCGTCGCAGATCCATGTGCTTTAGCCATGTGTAATTAGGCTTGGCCAGCTGGTCGCTACACCGCCACAGCGCCTTGGCCTGGTCATAGCTCAAGCGCTGCAACGCCGCCAACAGCGCCTGGGCCTGGTCGAGGTACCGCGGCCACGCAGTCGTCTTGAAACTTTCTTGGTCTACTTGCATCTTCTTTGCCGGCGCAATGATCAGCTGCATTGAGGGTCCCTCTTTTCCGGCAGACTGCCGCCTGTCATCATTTCTGTTTGCATTATACCCAACGCGTGACTAGTTTTCACATTTGCGCCGCACGGAGAATGCACCATAAACTGGGCAGGAAGGTAAAAGGGCGTGTCGCAACGGGCAGGCTCACTACATCACCTTCACACTGGTAGGCAAGCGAAATCATGCGACCTGTGTCGACAGTGATCATCGCCTCAAACACAATTACTGTCCGTTTTTCACCAATAATGCCCGCAATTCTTTGATATTTTTGATGTCTTGGGGGGTGTGAATATACATTCCAACCCAAAAAGATTTGTCATCATTGCTTGTAATGCCATCCCGTGACATTCGAATTGAGGTCGCAGTAATATTATCGATGTAGCCATCTGAATCGGCGCCATCTGAGATTCGGATCACCCCGTTTTGGTACTCAAGCACACCATTGGTGGCAAACTGGCCCTCTTCCGCAATCGATGGTGCGGATACGGGGTGGTCAGGTAATCCCCAGCTGCCATAATACTCAAGCACCGCCCAGTCCTCTGGTGTCAGCTGCGCCGCCAACGCGGCTGGTGTTGCTGCCGCGGCTGCAGAAGAACTGGCTGCCGCGGCTGAAGAACTGGCTGCGGCTGATGATGAAGCGGCCGCCGACGAGGAAGCCGCTTCGGACGACGACTTCGACGCTGCTAACTTGGCCTTTTCTGCCGCCTTCTTCTTGGCAGCTTTTTTCTTGGCCGCTTTTTCGGCCGCGGCTTTCTTGGCCGACGCTTTCTTTGCCGATCGGCTAGAGGCGGTCTGACTCGACTTGGCCGCTGAATTCTGACCGCAACCTGTCGCCCCGATTGCCAGCACCGTTGCCAATATTAGCACCCAACTAAACGAACGCTTTTTCATCGATTTTCTCCTCCACCATCAGTCATCACTAGTACCTCAATTTCACACATAAAAAGGTCAACCAGAAAACTTTTTGTCACACCGCTCCGCATTTATTACTAATATGCAAATTGGAATAATCAAAACTCTCATTCTCTGGTTGGCCAACCAATGTTAAATTTCTTTTGTATACAAGCATTATCTTATTCTTACCTGAAAAAGATTGCAACGGGCTGACGTAAAACGCTACCTGATAGTACAAAATCATATTTATTGCGATAATCGGCTCCCGGGGGACAACTAAACAGGTATGATGGAGTTAATAGAAATTAGGAGGCGTTAACATGTTTGACCTACAAAACTACCTGAAGCGGCCGGATGCCTTGTCCATGGACCAAGCCTATGAGATTTACAGTCAGCTTCCTTTTGACCAGGCAAAAACCGACAATGACTTTCATGAGCTCTGGCAAGATGTGATTGACGCGGCGCTAGCTTATGTCCCGATCCGCGTGAACTGGAACGAGCAGACCCACGAGCAGCGTGCCGCAATCGACACCAAACGCACCAGCAATCACAACAGCTTTATCGCGACTCTGAGCGCCTTGAATCGCTTCACGATAAACCACTACGACAGCGCGAACTGGCTGGCTGAACTCGGCGATCCGGCAACTAATCGCAAGCGCATCGGCGACTTTGCCGGCTACGTCGTACTTTTTGGCGTCCTTCAGGGAAGATAAGCCTTGGGGCCGAGGCCACCTTGCCACCAGCTTGCTATCATGAAGATAACGATTGAGCAGGAGTTGATTTGATGAAAATGCACGCAGCCAAAATTGTCCTCCTGGCCTTGATCCCCTTCACCTTCTTGAGCGCCTGTGGGGTCGGCCGGTCAAGTGGCCAGAACAACGCCGAAACAAGCCAACAAGCACCACGCACCGCCGCCAGTCATCTCGCCGACGTTGAGGCGCGCGGTTTGCCCGTTGTCAATAAGCAGACTTTGACCGGCTCAGCACTGACGGAACTGAAAACCCAATACGGCAGCGACATCACCAGCGCGGCCGCGTTCCAAAACGACCACGGCACCAAAATGTACATCGTTGTAACCAAGACAACAGCCGGCGCCAATGCCGTTCGGGACCAGTTTGCCAAGGCAAACTGGTCGGTCAAGGCAAACTGGTCGGTCAAGGCCGATCCGAGCCGTCGATTAGTGTTTGCCGCAGAGCGCAGTCTGGCCAGCGGCTGGTTTGAAAAATACCAGAAACCCATTTTTCGAGGCTAAGGCACCAGCGCAAATCAGCCCGCAGGCACACAATTTTGTGCGCTTGCGGGCTGATTTTGGCCATGTAATCGAGTTACTTGGCAGGTGACACAACTGATTCTGGGTGATACGCATCCAGAATTTTTTTAATCTCGGCCGCCGCAACCTTCGGGGCGCGGTCAAAGGTCAGCAGCCCGTTCATCTCCTGCTCCACATCGGTGAGCTGGGTGTAACAAAAGCCCCACAGCACTGGTGATGCGTAAATCGCGCTGACGATGCGCTCGAGCGCCTTCAAGTAAGCTTGCGGTGAACTTACGACGGTGTAACCCCAGCCGCCAGCATCCCCTGGCTCGAAGCTGACGCCACCGCATTCGGTCAGCAGCATCGGTTGCCCCTGCCAGCTGAACCCGTCGGCGAAAATCCGCTTATCACTTGGCATGGCGGCAAGCAGATTGTCTGGCGTCGCCAACCGTTGTCTGAACGCATCCTGCGCTTCGGGTTCGTCATCTTCACCGTGGCCGTAGTCGTGAATGGTGCAAAGATCCGTCTCGACCTGACTCCAGCCGTCATTGCCGCTGACCAGGCGGGTCTGGTCCAGACTGTGAATCTCATGATACAGCGCCTGGGCGAAGTGCTGCTGCTGGCGATCGAACTGAATATTTGGCACGCCCCAGCTCTCGTTCAGAGGGGTCCACACGGCGATGCTGGGGTGATTGTAATCGCGCGCGATAATCTCATCCCATTCGTGCATTGAGCGCCGCACCGCGTCATGGTTGAAGACTGGTGCCGAGGCACACTCGCCCCACACCAGATAGCCCAAGTGGTCAGCCCAGTATAAAAAGCGCGGATCCTCGACTTTTTGGTGTTTACGACAGCCGTTAAACCCCATGGCCTTCGCCAGCATAATATCTTTTTTGAACGCCTCATCAGTCGGCGCGGTCAACCCTCCGTCTGGCCAGTAACCCTGATCCAGCACCAGCTTTTGGTAATACGGGCGGTTGTTGAGATACACCATGCCATGAGCTGTGCTCAGCTTGCGCAAGCCAAAATAACTCGCCACGCTATCCTTCCCCACTGTGAGCGCAACCTCAAACAGGTTCGGGTGCTCCGGCGTCCAGCTCCACCCGGCCCAGTGGAAATTCGAGCGAAAAATGTGATTTTGAAGCAGGTCAACGCCCCACTGCATGTGCCGCGCGGTCGCAGTCACGCGGCCTTCTGCCACCAACTCGCCCTTAAACGTGATCCGGTACTCAATCGCCGCCTGCTCAGGCAGCTGATTTAAAGCCGCATCGATTGTCACTGCCCCTTGGTCATACTGCGGTGTGAAGCGCACGCCCGTCAGATACGTCGCCGGCACGACCTCCAGCCACACAGTCTGCCAGATGCCCGTCGTATTAGTGTACCAGATCGAACGCGGCCGCTCCTCCCACGTCTGTTTGCCCCGCGGGATCGTCTCGTCCGCATGCGGGTCGTCGGCAAGCACGGCCAGCAAATTCTGGCCGCCAGTCAGGTAAGCCGTCACATCAACTTGAAACGGCGTCTCCCCGCCTTCGTGCTGAATGACCATCTGACCGTTGACAAAAACTGATGCCGCATAGTCCACCGCACCAAAATGCAAGAGCACGCGTTCGTCTTCGCCATGGTCGACTGTAAAGTGGCGCCGATACCAGACATGATCATGCGGGGTGCGATCACCAATGCCGCTCAGCTTGGCTTGGTAAGCAAACGGCACATTGATGGTTTGGTTCATGTCACCCTCACCGCGCTGCCAGCCCAGACTCAGGCCCTGGCGCGCGTCATCAAACGCAAACGCCCATTTGCCGTTCAAGTTTTGCCATTGCTTGCGGACCAGGTCTGGCCGCGGATAGTCTTCTCTGCTCATTTTCAGTCTCCTCTAATTCTTATTAACTGTGCTTCTCATTATATGCTACTGCTACCTAGGAGCACCGGCCTTGGTCTACACATTTTTAATCCAAGGCAAAGCGAGGGCTCGATCAAGCATCCCGTCTGGCAACTCGTCCAGGCACTTGATGCCAAACGGCTGTGCCTTGTCAGCAAGCCTTAACATCTCGGGAACATTACCCTGGCCTTGACCAGGAACCACTGTTTCTATTTTATGGTTCCGATCACTATGCCAGCGGTAATCCTTCAGATGAACCGCCACGATTCGGTCTGCAAACTGAGAAAAAGCAGCATCTAAAATAGCAGATTCAGAGTCAGCCGCGGTTTGTAACAAATTGACGGGGTCGATGATCAATTTTAAGTTAGCGTCATCATTGACAGCCTGAACCAGCTCCTTCACCCGGCCCAATGAATACAGCGGATTACTGATGCCAGGTTCCAGGGCAAGAAAAGTACCTGACGCGTGTGCGACTTTCAGTAGGCGCCGGACCTGCCGCACCAAAGTCTCAAAAACTTTGTCCTCATAATTAGCTGACGTCACTGCATAAGTAGGGCTCACACTACCTGTTTCAGTTGCCACGATTCTGGTTCCAAATGCAGGTGCAATTTGCAGATATCTGGCCAATCGTCCGTTTGTCTTATCCTGTTCAGTCAAGTCTTGGGCCACCATATTGACGTAGCAACTCAGTGTCGCAATCTCAACTTCAGAATCTGCCAGTGCGCGACGAACAAACGCCCCCAGACCGAAGCTGACCAGATCCCCTTCATGCGTTGTTTGGGGCAACGACTTGGCCGGTGAAAAAGCCAGAGAGTGCAACCCGCGTTGCCGCATTGCGCTACTGAGCGCCGTGATGTCATCATAATAGGCAAGATCATGTCCCCGAACCGCAATATCCGTTCGCATACTACCTGATTCCTCCTCACTTAATCACCCCCAAACATGACTCTCCGTCGTGTAACAAGGGCTGAAACGATGCTGGCCGGGTGAGTCTTTAATCTTAATCACGGCGCATCGGTTTCTTTTTTTACTGACTGGCCAAACAAAGTGGGGACTATCCAGTAGTCCCCACTCCATTAACCGATTTTGATCGTGGCGTTGAGATGATCACCACTGCAAAGAAGCCACGAAAGCCGCGGTTGCTCAACTGGATTGCCCACCGAGACCAAGAGATACAACTTAGCTTCATTTTCCCAGCTCAATGTGAACTGAAACTCAGGGAACTGGAACAGAGCCTGGTGATTAGTAGTTGCAACTTGGTACGCCTTTTTGACGAAACTACGATCAAGCGCAAACTCAGCAACCCCAGAAAGAGGAATTGCAGACAGCTTCGCCTGAGTCGCCATTTTGTCCATTCCGATTTCAAGATGTTGAACCAGCGCCGTCTGACCGTTTGCTGGTGCGACTGCCTTGTTGCGAATCACTAAGCCATGCACTGTCAGCGTGAATTGCCGTTCGATCACGCTGTCTGGGAAAGCATCAGCGCTAACCGCCTTGTAGCCATTTAAGATTTGAGTAACTTCAGCATGATAAGACCGATTGTTGTTAAGCGCCCCATTGATTATGAGTGAATTGTGACCAAGCGTGGTGTTGTACCAACGTTCATTCAGGCCGCTGCCATAGCCTGCATTCGATAGGTCCTTGACCAAATGATGATTACCGAAAGCAAGCTCAAAGTTAAGTGGGTCATAGTGTGCGTGAGAAAGCGTCAAGCACCCATACTTGATGAAGGCTTGCCAGTCGCCTGCGGCCAACACTGCAAGCTTAGACCCATCTAACAGTTGATTTTGATGACGTGGTTCATACGACACATGCGATGGGAACAAATTATAGGCCTGTCCAATAATACTGTGCTTGCCAAAGTAACGATCCTGCTCCAAAGGCACTGGGACCCTGCTCTTGCTACTGTTCAAAACCATCGCATACAAGGCTTGGATCTGCTCGTCTTTCGGATAGGCCAAAGCTGCCATCTCGTACTGCTGGACATAAGTCAACAGGTTAATGTTCGGCCAACCATCGTTAGGGTTTGGCAAATCGCCATTTGCAAACGCCAACTGGCAAGGCACACTCAACATCTGCTCGATTCCGTCGCGCAACTTCGGTGCCTCAATCTCACCCTGAGTGCAGAAGTACGCAAGATCCGTCAATGCCTCCAGCACGTAGAAGTGATAGTGCATTGAACCCTCATACCATAGTCCTGCATTGGTGACACCCTTAGTTAAATGGTCATAAATCCCAAGCCGCCGCTCAAAGTCCACTGGCTGCCCGCAGACAATATTGAGCACCTGGATCGCAGCCTCTCGCCACAACGTAATGTTGTGAATGGCGAACTGCTGCTGGTCCAGAAAATCCCTTGCCGGCAGGAAAAGCTGATCAACTATGAGTTGGGCCTCGCTTTGATCAAAGTGGTCACGGAGATTCTGGAAAACGAAAGCCAATTTGATCAGTGCAATGGCCTCTGAGAGCCCTTGACCCATAATTTTGCCAGGGCCGACAACCTCAACCTTGCCATCATCCAGTGCCCAATTATCAAACATCACGACAGGATCATCCGGCTTAGCTTCAGCACGCAAAGATTCATACGGCTGATAATCCACCACGACATCTTTGACATGGATTGGAAACTGACTGTAATGCGACGCGTAGAAGTTCAACACCCGCTTGCAAAAATCCAAATACTTGGGTGTTGCAGTGGCTTGATATAGAAACATCGCCTGCCGCAGGTGGTCCAAGGTAAGATTCCGAAAGATGGTTACCCACGCATTATCGGTCGCGACTGATTCATAAACTCTTCCACACTCTGGGCATACATGGCGATGCGGGCTGGCCGGATCAAACGTCAGCAGCGCCCCATCATCTTGACAGAAATAGTTATGCCGCCAACCGGCAAGATGACTGACATCATCGTGCCAGCTGGCAATAAACGGATCAACGTCACGGCTCAACGTTTTAACTTGATTGGATGTTAACAATAGCGTCCCTCTCATTCGTATCTAGTTGATAACACTTTACTTTGCTTCATCGGATGCCGCAGTGTCGACAGGCTCTGGGGAAAGCTCTGCTTGTTTCTTCAAAGTCCGCGCCGCAAGTTTCAGGAAAGGATAATACAGGAACGTCCCAACAATGAAGATAATCACCTGAACGACAACGACTTTCCAATCACCACCACTGGATAGGAAGCCACTGACAAACGGGGGTGTAAACCAAGGCGTCATAATCGCAAGTGGCTCAACAAAGTGAATAATCGTGGCAAAGTAGCCGATCAGTCCCCCGACAAGTGGAACCAGGATGAATGGGAAGAGCATTGGAATGTTGAACACAATCGGCAAGCCAAAGATAATTGGCTCATTGATCATGAACAATCCAGGGCCAAGGGAGAGCTTTGCAACTGTGTCGAACGGTTTGTAATCAATTTGCTTTTTAAAAAGGAACAGTGCCATAAGCAGGCAAAGCGTCATGCCAGTGCCGCCCATCTGCATGTATGCCATCCGAAACTCACCAGAAATAATATTAGGAATTGGCTGATGGGCCGCAAACGCTTTCATATTTTCGGTAATGTTCATCGTCTCAAGTGGCCCCAAGAGTGTCCCATTTAAGACCGACTGATGAATACCGAAAAAGAACAAGAGATCACCACAACTGTAGATAAACATATAACCAAAGAGATTGGACCCGATGCGCTTGAAGGGCTGCTGAATCAAAGTCGCAATCAAACTAATGAAATCGGTGTGAAGCAGTCCAACCGTCAGGGCAGCCAAAATCCCGAAAATCGTTGTGACCAAGATGGACGGAATCATCATCTTAAACCCATTCATCACGGCTGGCGGAACGCTGGCAGGCATCTTGATTTGGAAATTTTTGACCTTGGAGAACCGTATCAGTAATTCAGTCGATACCAAACCCACGAAGATGGCTGCAAACATGCTGTTCGCGCCAAGTACAGTGTATGGCAGCACTCCGGTCACACTAACTGGTTTAGTCGCATTGTCTGGGGTTACCGAATACTTCAATGCCATGATCACAAACAGGTTACTTAAAGACATAATGGCACAGAAAATGGCATTATCGAATTTCTTGTTCTTAGCGAGAAAATAGCCAACAGTTGGCGCCAACAGCACAGTGATCACATTCAGTGACCCGTTGATGACCGCAGACCCAAAGTTTTGAAAATAAGTCAAAATTTTAGGGTCTTTGATGATAAACGGAAATACAACAGAATTAAGCAAGGTCGCGATCCCTGTAGTAATGAAAATTGGCATTTCAGTCCCGAAGGCATCGCGTAAGGACATCAAATGGACTTCTTGTCCAAGCTTGACTGAGAACTTGACGAAGCTGTCGGCAAATCTACGCCACCAAGATTCTTTTGCTTGTTCCATAGTTACATCTCTCTTTCCTTCCGACTAACTCGTTTAAAGTATTGCTTCGGCGTCATCGCCTTAAGTGAACTAAAGGTGCGAATAAAGCTCGATTCATTTTTATAACCGACGCGATTAGCCACCATTTTGATTGGCTCTCCTGCCTCAATATATGGTAATGACGCGTTGATTCTGACATACGTCAGGTATTGTTTCGGGGTCATGTCGATTTCGCGTTTGAACGTCCGGTTGATTGTCGCTCCACTCGTGTAAAAATGATCGCTTATGCGGTCAAGCGTCAGCGATTCGGCAGCGTGATCGCGTAAATAACCAGTCATGGCTTTAAAATTCTCGCTGTATTGTTCTGTTAACCGATTACTGCTCTTCTGATGTGACACATAGTGGTCAGACATTAAAATGAGCAGTTCAACAAGCAGCATGCGCTCACGCATTCCCTGCCAGTTGACAGACGAGCGGTGCACTAGTGCATTCAAATCGCTCAGCAAATCGACAAACTTATCCATTTTGCGACCAGACAGTCGCACCGAAAACGGGCCGTTTTGCAACGTGCCCAGCAATGGGCCAAAAGCGTTTGGGGCCATCTCAATGAATCCCCGTAAAATGGGTAACCGAAAATAGACAAAGAATCGCTCATAGGTCGTTTCATCGTGCACCATGAGCTGGTGCACAAAGTTTGGCGGAATCAATGTGATCGTGCCATCGCCACCATGAATGACCTTAGAATCAAGTAAGTAGGTCACTTTGCCATGAATCACCGTGTGAAGCTCAAAGCCATCATGATAGTGAGGAACCGACATTCGAAGTGGATCACCATTACTATGGGTAATCGAGATATCAGCCTTTGGTAATTTTGCAAAATCTTCGATTGGTGACAGCCCCTCTCAAATTAATCACTAAATTGCTAAAGCCAAGATTGCCAAGGCCTGCCCGTACGGCATATCCGTGACTGGAATCTGTTTATAGAACGCGTTGTCTGGCCCGACTGGCGTTCCTGAGGAAACATTGGCCAAGTGACCTGAAGGTGAGACCTGATTTAACAAGGCTTGTTGTCCTCTCGTGATGGCTCGATCCACGGTGGCCCCCTGAATGAGACCCAACTGCTTTGCCCGCTTAAAGCCGTATGTAAAGCCTGCAGTAGCAGACGTTTCCTCATATGCGGTCGGATCATCCAGGACCGTGCGCCACATACCACTTTCAGCCTGTAAGGGCAGCAATGCATTGATCTGGCCTTTCAGCACGCTCACTGCGTAGTTTTTAATTGCATCCGGCATCTGCTGACCTAGAATCGCAATCAACTCCGGTATCGCTATTGTGATCCAAGCATTACCCCGACCCCAGTACACTTTTGCAGAATGCGGCGAACTGGAGAAGTTCCAGCTGTGATACCAGAGTCCTGTTTCACTGTCCATCAGAAACTTGCTGTGAACAAGGATTTGCTGCATTGCCTCTTGGACATAATCTGGACGATCAAGCACCACCCCAAATTTTGGCCAATGGCAATACAGCCATCATCAATGTGTCATCCCAAAGCTGCTGGTCATTGAAGTTGCCGAACGTATCATGTTCAAATCCTCGATAGTCCGTACGATGCAGTGAGTGAATGGCCCATTCTGCCCATTGCGTCAGATAATCAGCGAGATTGCTGATTCGGGTATCAAAATGATCAAACAGTGTAGCCAATGTGAGCGTCGGAATCATGCCATTAACATTTAGATCGGATGCAGGAATTGGCTGTTTAAGATTAACGTCATACCACTGATCGATTGCGTCCAGTACTTTAGGTTTATGGCTCAATTCGTAATACCTGAACAAGCCGTAGAGAGCGACCCCCTGTGGCCAATTCCAGGAATTCCAGCTCTTGTCATCCACCTTTCGTGCATCTGTCTCAAAAGTGAATTGTCCAGAATCATCCTTCAAATTAATCAGGTGATTAAACAAAGCCGCAATAGCGTCCTCTTTGGTAGAAAAGTCTGATAAATCCTTTAATGTCAATATCTTAACCTCCCTTCAGCATAAAGTATAGCTAGAGATAATTGTCTTTATGAAACACAATATGTGCAGAAATCGTCATTCTTATTTTGAACATTTATGATATTCGACAACGTTTTCGCGCACCTCTTAGAGTCGGCTGGTCTGCTGATTGATAATAGAATGCAAGAATAGGTATGGTCAGTTTATTTAAATCCACCGGCCAATTCCTGTTGATGAATGTCACGGAATTTTTGGCAAGCAGCTTACCAGTGGCTTAATAGCGCATTATACTGATCACGGTTAAAACTCATAAAATGCGCTTAGATCTGCTGACAGAAAAGGAAAGAAGGAATAAAATGGCCAGCTATAATTTTCTCAAGCCTTACACATTCAAAAACGGGATCACGGTGAAAAACCGCGTGGTGATCCCGCCGATGACCGAGACCTCGGCATTCGAGGAAGGCTCTGTCACCACCGATGAGCTGCGGTATTTTAAACTGCACAGCGGCGGCGCTGGCATGTTCATCTCCCCTGTCGCAAATGTGGCCGAAAGCGGCAAGGGTTTTGAAGGCGAGCTCTCGGTCGCCGATGATCGCTACCTGCCCGGCCTGACCAAAATGGCCAGTGCGATGAAGCAAAACGGCACCAAAGCCATCTTGCAGATTTTTCACGCCGGCCGAATGACCAATTCAAAAATTCTGCGCGGCGAGCAGCCCGTGTCCGCCAGTGCCGTACCGTCATTGCGCCAAGGGGCTGAAACTCCTCGCGCCCTCACGGAAGATGAGATTACTGCTTTGATCGAGGACTTTGGCCAGGCCGCCCGGCGTGCGCTTGAGGCCGGGTTCGACGGCGTTGAACTGCACGGGGCAAACACCTATCTCATGCAACAGTTCTTCTCCCCGCACAGCAATCGGCGTACTGACCAGTGGGGCGGCAGCCTGGAAAACCGCGAGCGCTTCGCCTTGGCGATCATTAAGCGGGTCCACCAAGTCGCAGCGGAAGCCGACCGGCCATTTCTGGTCGGTTACCGCATCTCGCCAGAGGAAATTGAAACCCCGGGGATCCGGCTGCCAGACACGCTCAAGTTCATTGACACGCTAGCTGATCAACCCATCGACTACCTGCACATTTCTCAAGGGCACGCATTCCAGACCTCGCTGAATGACCACGCCGATACCGAGCCGGTCATCTTGAAAATCCAGCACCAGGTTGCGGGCCGCTTGCCACTGATCAGTGTCGGCAGCGTCGAAACGCCTGCAGATGCGGAAAAGGTCATGGCCGCGGGCATTGATTTTGTGGCGATTGGCCGTGAGATGCTGCGTGAGCCGCACTGGGTCCAAAAAGCCGCGTCAGGCGACGAAGCGGCAATTCGCTACACCGTTTCACTGGCGGATCTGGAAGAGCTTGGCATCACACCGGCGCTTTGGCACTTCTTAACGGTCAACATGCACGCGGACATGCACGTGACCGGAGCAAACTGAGCTTAGGCAAAAAACAGCGGCGCCACTCAGGCAACAAGTCTGAGTGGCGCCGCTGTTTTTCGTTCGCGTGACCGGCTAGCCTTTGTCCGCCTGCTTTGCTTTCAAAGCCAAATAATCGCGAATTGCATGCTGGTGGGTCCTGGGCACATTGTCGGGCAATAGCGAAAACGGCACCCAGCAGTACTGGAGCGACTCAGCATCGTTGACGCGCGGTGTACCGCAGATATGCTCGGCGTAATAAGCCGTGTTCACGATATCAAACTGATCGCCGTTGGCCGCCACACTCGTGCCCTCACCGGAGTAGACGTTGAGCAGGTGCAGCTGGTCCGGATCCAGCCGGAGGCCGCTTTCCTCTGCGACTTCACGCACCACCGTGGCTTTCGTCGACTCGCCCAGTTCCATCAGCCCACCAGGCAAGCCCCAGCGCCGCGCCGGCTCGTTGCGCTGCTGCATCAGCAGCGCCCCGTCGTCATTCACCAACACTGCACAGCAGCCGTTCAAGAGCACGCGGCGATGCCCGACCAGGCGCCGCAAATCTTCGACATAACCGATGATCAACACCCCCTTTTGCCTTCTATGATTAAAATACCATAGTACCGAAGCCGCCGAAAATTTTTGCGCCGCGGCCGGGATAAGTGATAATGTGAAAAGCAGAGATGAGAAAGCGCTATCTCCGATTCTGACAAAGGAGCAAGATTATGGAAAACTATCTCGCATCACCAACTCGCTACGATAATATGCAGTACCGCCGCGTCGGCAACAGCGGTCTGAAACTCTCCGCCCTGTCACTGGGCTTGTGGCACAACTTCGGCAGTGTTGACCCGCTGGAAAATCAGCGGCACCTGCTGCGCCACGCCTTTGACCTGGGCATCACCTGCTTTGACATTGCCAACAACTACGGCCCGGACGCCGGCAGCGCCGAAACCAATTTTGGCCGAATCTTCAAAGCGGACTTCCAGCCGTACCGTGACGAGCTGGTCATCACTTCCAAGGCCGGCTACTACATGTGGCCAGGCCCATACGGCGAGTGGGGCTCGCGTAAAAGCATTATTGCCAGCTGCGACCAAAGCTTGCGCCGCACCGGCCTCGACTATTTTGACATCTTCTACTCTCACCGCTTCGACCCGGATACCCCGCTAGAGGAAACCGCGCTGGCTCTCGACCAGCTGGTCAAAAGCGGCAAGGCGCTGTATGTCGGCATCTCAAACTACAACGCGGAAAACACCGAAAAGATTGCCGCCATCTTCAAAGAGCTCAAGACCCCGTACATCATTCATCAGGACCGCTACAATATGTTCGGCCGCGACCCTGAAAAAGAGCTGTTCCCGACCTTGGCCAAGGATCACACCGGTGCCGTCGTCTTCAGCCCGCTGGCGCAGGGCATGCTGACCGGGCGCTACCTGCACGGCATCCCCGAAGATTCTCGCGCCGCTCGCAAGGACAGCAAATTCCTGCACGTGGCTGACGTGGAAAGCAAGTTGGACAAGATCAAGGCGTTGAACGCCATCGCCGAAAAGCGCGGCCAGACCCTTGCCGAAATGGCGCTGGCCTGGGATCTGCGACAGCCGGCGGTGGCCAGTGTCATCATCGGCGCCAGCAAGGTCAGCCAGCTTGATGACAACGTCAAGGCGCTGAACAAGCTGACGTTCACCGCAGAAGAAGAACGCGCCATCGACCACGTTCTCGCCTAAAAAAGTTCGCGCCGTCTCGCCTGACCGCTTGGCCATCAACCCACGACAATAACCACACAAAAAAACTCTGATTCAGCCGGCAGCAATGTGACTGCCGGCTGAAATCAGAGTTTTTGCTGTCTAAGCATTCACGACTGTAAAGCGCTGCCGCAAGTGGGTCTTGGCCTCAAGCTCCGCGATGGCTGCGGTCGCCAGGTTACCTACCGAGACTTCTGACTTGCCTGAAGGCGCGGTCATCACGGCGTCGGTGCCCAGCCGGTAGTCACTCGGCGCTCCGTCAATCAAGTTGGCCTGCGGCGAGACCGCCGTCCACGCCACGTCCTGGATCCACTGCAGGTACTGGTACTCATGGAGCTGCTGCTGTGGGGTCTTGACCCAAGGCGCACCAGCAGCCGTTTTTTCGAGTTGTTTCACCAACCGTTCGCCCGATGGGAGCTGCAACGAGCCTGCCCCCAGCACGAACAGCAGATATGGCTTCTCTGTCTTTCGAAACATCGTGATCAGGCGCGTGGCCAGATCCAAGTGCTGGAAGGCCTGCGGCGAGGCAAACGCGTCAACGACCGCGTCCAACCCGTCAAAATCAACGCGGTCCAAGGTCAGTGCGTCTTTGACCACCAATGAAACTGTGCTGCCGAACAGCTTCTCGGCCTTGGCCTGATTGCGCACAAGTGCGGTGACTTCATGGCCCTTTGCCAGTGCCGCTGCCACCATCGCTTGGCCGACGCGGCCAGTAGCGCCGATAATGCCAATTTTCATGCTATCCCTCCTACTATGTCCGTGACCACGGCCAACGCTAATTGACCTCATTTGAATCAGTGGTCATCCTACTCATTTACCGACCAAGGCGCAACCACGGCTCGCACCTGAGGTCAGTGGTGCCGGCGAATCGGCGCAAACGTCAGCTCTGTCCAACCGACTTTAAAGCCCGCGCGAATGGCCACGTTCATTGACCGCATGTGCGAAAATTGCGTGCCGTAAACCACCAACATCTCGGGTTCGCGCCGTTGAATTTCTGCAGTCAGCAACTGAACCACCTTGACTGCCAGCCCCTGGCGCGCGAAGGCCGGATCCAGCACCTCAACGCCAATTTCCCAGGTGTAGCGCCCATTTTGGTTGGCGCCAGCCACCACCTTGAGCTGGCCATCGTCAAAATAGCCAACCCCCAGCATATCGGGATCAACATCATCGAAGGCAAAGGCCTCGTGGATCCGCTTGTCCTTTTTGAATAGCGGGATGTCGGCTTGCTCAATCAGCATCAGGTGCGCGTCGCTTGGCGGCTGGATTGTGCCAGTCGGCAGAAAAAACGGCGCGTGGTTGGTAATCTGCCAGCCGTAGCGGTGCAGCAGACGCTCCAGTTCGCGCAGGTGCGGCCACGCGAAAAACCACTCACCCGCCGTGGTGTTGAAATCCAGCGCGATGCCGTCAGTCACCAGCGGGTTGGTCGTGCGGACGTAAAGATGATCCTGATACACGACGAGGTCGCCAGCGTCGCGGGCCCAATACCGCGCCCCGCTGACTGGCGGCGCCGTGATGAACCGGTTGTACGGCCGCGCAAAATCCGCCGGCGCGAGGCCAAACTCCAAAGCCAGTTGATCCGTGATTTTCGTCATCGGCTGTCATCTCCTTGAGTGCTTCAGGTACTGCCGCAAACCAGACTCACCGGTGGCGCCAATCGTCCTTATCTTGACGCGGGGTCCGTTTACGCACCGAATCCGGCGGCAAAAATGGCCGATTGATATTTCCTGCCAGTAGCGTGAAAAAATTGGCGATTCCTTTGAACAGCGAGTGAAAGAATTGTCCCATTGCACCCTCCTTAACGCGTCTCGCAACCCGAGTCGCTTTACTAGTCATTATCCGCGCCACAGTCTACAATGCAAGCGTATCCAATTATTAGGAGGTAAGCATCATGACCAGTTATCCGCGTCGCAACCCAGAAGAAGATCCGCTGCTGACCCCAGAAAACTCCGTCCTGCTGGTAATTGATTACCAGCCCACGCAAGTCTCGTCGATTCAGTCGATTGGCCATCCGCAGCTCGTCAAAAATGTGTCGTTCACCATCAAACTAGCACAGGCCTATCACGTCCCCATTGTCCTCAGTACCGTGAACGTCGCGACCGGTCGCAACGCTGACACGCTAAAGGCGTTGCGCGACCTGATGCCGGATCAGCCTACGTTTGACCGCACCAACATCAACGCCTGGGAGGACCAGGACTTCAACGAAGCCGTGCACGCGACCGGCCGCAAGAATCTGATCATGTGCGCCCTGTGGACCGAGGCCTGCATGGCGTTTCCAACACTGGACGCGCTGCGCGAGGGCTACCACGTTTTCCCAGTGGTGGACGCGATTGGGGGCACGTCCACGTTAGCCCACGAAACCGCGCTGCGCCGAGTCGAACAGGCCGGTGCCGAACTCATCTCTAACGCCCAACTGGCCTGCGAGTGGCAGCGCGATTGGAACCGCACCGAGTACGCCCACGATTTTGTGAAGCTGATGTTTGAAAACGACGACTTCTTCCATGCTGAATAAGCGTCTGGCAACTCTGCCGCCCTGCAACTGCTGGGCGGCTTTTTCGCGTCGATAGTTTACCAAGTTTTACTTGACTGCTGGGAAATATGTCCTAAAGTAGGTGACAATGATTTTCTGAAAGGATTGATCCCATGCGTCCCATTATTGCCATGACCGGTGATGCCCTCGACACACCATCGGCTGAGCTCAACTTGAATCACGCAGACTTTGCCCCGCGTGACATTAAAACCGCCATCATTAAAGCCGGCGGGGCCCCCATCATTTTACCGTTTCCCGATGACGTGACCCTGGCGACTGAGCTGGCCGAGGCCGCCGTTGCGACGTTTGATGGGCTGCTGCTGCCAGGCGGGCCAGACGTTGACCCAACGCTTTACGGCGAAGAGCCGACCCGCTTTATTGGCAGTGTGACCTATCCAAAGGACCGCTTCGAGCAGGCCCTGATCAAGGCCACGATTGCCGCTGGCAAGCCAATTTTCGCAATCTGCCGCGGCTTACAGATCCTGAACGTCACGCTGGGTGGGACGTTGTACCAAGACCTGGCGAACCAGGACCCCGATGCCACCATTCGCCACGCGCAGGCGGCTCCAGGGCAGTACCCGACCCACCATGTCACGGTCAAAGCCGGCTCGCAGCTGGCCAAACTGGTGGGCGAACACGCTTACGTTAACTCGCGCCACCACGAGGCAATCAAACAGGTAGCGCCCGGCCTCCAGATTGTTGCGACCGCCCCGGACGGTGTGGTCGAGGCGGTCGCCGATACCCGTGACAGCCAGATCATGGCCGTGCAGTGGCACCCGGAGAACCTGTGGCAGCAGGACGCCGCCCAACTGCGGCCTTTCGTCTTACTGGTGCAACGCGCCGCGGCAGCGAAAAACGCGCAGAATCCGGCCGTTCAGGCTAAAGTCAGCTAATATTTTCACGGCCAGTCGCCAGAACGGCTGGCTTTTTAAGTTGGCGCAGTTCCTTTCTTTGGGCAGTAAGCGTACAATGCCCGTGAAAAGACAAAGGAGATGGCATTCATGCACGAAATTCCCGAAACAATGGCGCAAGTTGCCGCACTCGTAGCAAAAAGTCAGCAAAATGGTGAGCCGATGAACGAGGATCAGGTGGTACAAGGCGGACTGCAAAACTGGATTCAGGAGCTCCTGGATGAGGGCATTGAAGGCGGCTACCTCACCGCCCGGCTGCGCAATACGGACTTGATCGTTCTGGACATCACGGGTAAGCAACTGCTGCAAACTGACGCTCTGAACGCCGCCAAACTAGTCCCCGCCTTCAAGCGAGACCCGCACATGACCCTGATGGCCGTGCAAACTGCGATGCGAAAAATCATCGATAGCGGTCAGCTATGACTGCCGATGAGGTAAAGCGTCAGAGCAAGCCATTGGTATTGGCTAATGGCAAACCGTCTGAATAGACCTGAGATTGTGAAAATTGACTTTTCATCTTGAAAATTCTATCATTCGGGGCCCCATGATAGGCACCGGCTGCAAGCCTGTGAAGCGGAGGTGTCGACATGGTTAGCAAGATGTACAAAGCTCCAATAGTGATGATTGGCGGACCATCAAATTGGTTATGAATAAATATTTTGGCCAATTCTGAATTTTTTAGTTATCAAATCTGATAAGATGTGATACTCTAAAGAGGTCCAAAGGCAGAACCAACATTAGCTGCCAGAGGAATGGCAACACTCCCAAAAAGTTCCCCCAAACTTTTCCACCAGCAATGGTGGTTTTTTTAATTCGCTCACCAAGAAGAGCCAAAGTCAGACAAAATTGCCTAGCCGCGAAACATAAAACAACGCCTTAGCACACAACTGCCCCTGCACCGCGATTTTAAAACCAAATCGTGGTGCAGGGGCAGTTGCATTTTGGACTAAAACCGCTTTATGTCTCAGCCTCGTTTGAATTCCTGGTCGCAGCCAGCTTGCTGTGTCAACTCGCTCACCCGCCGCGCAATGTCGTCTCTCACGGTGCGAAAAACCTGAAGCACTTCATCGTCGGTGCCCGTGGCCGCGGCCGGATCCGGCAGTGGCCAATGCAGCCGTCGAACCGTTGCTGGCACTGCTGGGCAGCGATCACGCGCATCCCCGCATAATGTGACCACCAAATCAGATGACCGCAGATACTGCGGGTCGATCAGCTTCGAGTACTGCGCGCTGATGTCCACGCCGCGCTCGGCCATCACTTTGACCGCCAGCGGATTCAGCCCGTCGATTTGTAGACCGGCGCTGGCCACTCGCCACTGTTTGCCCATAATCTGCTTGGCAAATCCTTCGGCCATTTGACTGCGGCACGAGTTGCCCGTACACAGAAAGTAAATTTGCGGCATTACCCCACCACCTTTCGCACTCACCTTATTTCTATTATACCCGGCCTGCGACTGACCAACCATCTCTGCCCTGAATCAACCTCCACCGCTTGCTTGCCGTCTAGGTGAGACTTCGCCCAAACGGTGCGGGTTGCTGCTGTCTACCGATATGCTTTTTGCCAGCTGTCGTCTTTGTAAAAGAGGTTGCAAGCGCGCCGCCATTGAAGCATAATGATGTCCCATTTGTTCGGTCAATTAAAGGGGGATTCTTAATGACCAAAAAGGTAACTTTTCTCGCCCTGCTTCCAGAGACTCACGATGTGCTTGCCAACGACGATAATCTGGACGATTTTGTCAACTCTGTCTGGGACCTGTTCGATACTTCGACTTTTGAATTGGATGGCGAGATTATCCCTTCGCTGCGCGGCTTTTATGACGACACGACCGGGGAGTTGAAGATTTGGCTCTCCGAACGTGGCACCCTCAGCAACCACACCCCGGACGTCAACGCCTTTCTCCTGGCCGACGACACCTCACATGGCGTTCATTTCAAGCCCATCGAGGAAATGCTGGGAATCGAATTTAAAGTGTTGCGCGACGACTCAGTCGCGTAACAACGGCCGTCAATTTACTGTGACCTTCTCGAGTGATCAGAGAAGGCTTTTTTGATGCCTAACGCCAGAAAATTGACCCATCCTCACGGCGCTTGGTGCTATGCTATTAGCAACTAGGTTGGCACTTTGGATGGGGGAAATCGGCATGGGGCAGACTTTGGGTGAACTATTTCGGGCGTTTCGCACGCAGCGGCACATCTCGATGAAGCAGGCCGCCAATGGGCTTAACACAGCAACCATTTCGCGCTTTGAACGCGGCCAGGGTGATATCAGTCTCAAAATTGCCGGCCAGCTGATGTTTAACATCGGGATGGGTGTAGACGACCTCGGCGAAATGCTAGGCGCTCAGACCCAAGGCTTCCCCAATGGCCTTCAGGAGATCATCAAGGGCCAGCGGACGGCCTTGGCTACAAAGGTGGACACTTTTCTTCAGCAGCAAACCTGCGCCGAACCATTAGCCGCGCTGATCCGCCAGATTCAGCCATTTTTGCGCCTGCCTGAGACTGAAGACCGACACCTGCCCCTGACGTTGGAACAGACCCTGGCGGATCGTCTCGCCTACCCGAGCAAGTGGAGCAATTTCGAACTTTATCTCATTTCGAGCGCAGTGCCCTTTGCCAGTCATGAACTGACGACGTTGTTATGGCAGCGGCTAACCGCCTTAACGGGCCAAACGCTAGGCTATCAGCGGCAGGCCCTGTGGCGCCTAGCCCTAGTGGCACTGCTGCACAACGACAAGCCATTGTACGCGCAGATTGCCGCCGACATGCAGCGCATCAGCCCAATCCCGGCACTGCAGATTCATTTCAATAGCGTGATGCCGCAGTTTTTGGCCATAAGCGCGATTGCCGAACACCGCGACCCCGCCCCGATTCTTGGCGCACTACGCCGAGTCGGCGCAACGCAGCTGGCAGCTTTTCTTGACCACTCAGTACAAACAGCTGGCGCTAAACATGCTTGGCACAACCAGGTAATCGAGGACCATTACGATTCCGCACTGGCCATTGACCCAGATGCGAAGTTAATGTTCGGCCCCACCCTGGCACGACTTCGCAAGCAGCGGGGGCTGACCGTCAAAGACGTGATTGGGGACTGGTCCGCAGCAGCGCAATCCCGGTTTGAAAATGGCAAGACGACGCTAGGCTTTCACAGCACGCTGACGTTGATGCAGCGACTTCTTGTGCCAACCAGCCAAATGCAAGCGGCAACCGACGCGACCAGCACCTTCCGCCGTTATCGCCTGAAGGCCTACACCATGGCCAGCAACTTCCAGCAAGCCCATTACACGCGAGATGACTTGGTCAACCTGCTTGAGGAGTTCCGCCGAACCACGCCCAACTTTCCCGAGGGCCTGCGTGTCATGTACCAAGCCGGGTTGACCACCGCGTTCCATTGGGCCGCACCAGGCGCGCTGCCTGACCACGATCCGCTGTACGCGGATGCGACGCCAAGCGAGCAGAAGGCGATAGTCGATTACTTCCGCTCCCTGACCACACTCAGTTCGCAGGACATGGAGCTGCTCAACTTGAACATCAACCGCATCGATCAAACCTACTACGACGAGCTGGTTACGGTGGTGTTAGCCCGCATTAAGCCGCAAAGTAACGTGGCGGCCCAGCTCTTCGATAACTGTGATAACTTCATATACGGCGCCGTGTACTTTCACGTCGACAGCGTGATCCCCAAGCTCACCGCTGCCTTTACGTATGAATCTTGGCTACTGTCCTGGTGGCCCATCTGCGAGGTCACCGAGCTGCAGACGCTCGCCCAAGTCTATCAGCACGACACCGAAGCCACCCGGCAGGCGGCGGCGCAACTGATCGCCGATACCCGCACCCTCTGTCCATTTGATAATACGGCGAATTATTCTGAGCACTGGCTGACGGCTTACCGCGGCCAGTGCCGTCAGCAGTAGCGAGTTAACAATCGGGTCAAAAATAGCGCGCCATCAAAACAGATGCGCGCTATTTTGCTCAGCTTGGATTGGCGTCAAGCAACAGCTTAAACACCGGAGCCAAACGGACCACCCGCTCCTGCAGGTCAGCCCACAGCTCATCGGGCTCCGCAAACAGCGGATCGGCCCGCAGATAGGTCTTCCCCACCAAAAATTCTCCGGCCTGCGTAGTCAGATACCGTTTGCTGACCCGGTCAAAATTCGACAGGGTCAACGGCAGCACGGCCTTTTTGGTGTGGTCGGCCCCAATTTCCATGTCGGTTGGCAGCAACACCATCTGCGGCCGCAGCGAGTCAAACGGCACGCGAACCGGCACCTTTTTGGCTTCCTGCAGCAAGGCCAGCCAGAGGAACAGACGGTCATCCCACAAGCCCAGCTCAAGGTGCGGCGTCATTTTGTAGCCGCGCTGGCTGGTTGAAAGCGCCAGCCAGGTGTCCGGCGGCGGATTCTTGTGGCGCCGCAAATGTTTGGCTACGTGCAGCGTCAGCTTCGGCAGCCCTGCCTCCTCGAGCAATTCGGCCAACTGATTGCCAGCAGTTTCGAACTTCGGATCGATCACGCGCCGAATTAAGTCCAACCGGCCTTCCAGTGTCGGCTCATCAAAAACAGTAAAATCCTGATCGGTGAACATGGCACGCCCCCTTCTGCTATACTGAATGTACATGCGCTGCAAGCGCCACCAAGGAGGAATTGACCATGGCTGACGATGATCTGCAACAACACCTTAATAGTAGCATTTATGGGCCGCCTCAGACTAACCCAGATGAGCGGCGCCACTATTTAGGGTCCCTGCGCGAGCGGGTCGCCATCCGGGTCTTCAACCAGGACGTCGAAGCGCCAACCGCGCTTTCGGCAGTGACTGCCGCCTTGGCCAAAACAGCCGGCGAGTCGGGATACAAACTGCTGATCAACGGCAAGCTCGATCCTGAAATGACGGCGCCTTACATGCAAGCAGCCAGTACCAAGAACGTCCAATTCACGCTGGTCAACGACGGCACAGCCACCCTCGCGCCTACGGGGGCTGGAATTTTGCTGGTGGCCCGCAGCGCCATCAACATTCAGGACATCGACCTGCCCAAAACAGAATCCAAGTCACAAGACACACCACAACCGAAACAGAAACCCGGCTTTTTCGGCCGGCTGTTCAAGTGACCTCAAAAGTACCGTCACGACCTCACCCTTGGCTGGATGAGGCCGTTTTTGGCTGCTTCAAGAAGTTGCACTGTGCTTCGATTAACTTTAAAATACGGTGAACAATTCGGGAGGTCGCTATGGAAAAATTAAAAAACCGACTTGATGCCTTTTCGGATGGCATCATGGCCGTCATTATTACCATCATGGTACTGGACATCTCCCCTATCTTGCACGATAGCTGGCCAAACTATCTCAGTATGGGTAAACACATCGGAATCTATCTGATCACCTTCGTGTTTGTCTTCAACATGTGGTATCAGCACAGCACCGCCTTCGCGGAAATCGACACCATGACCTACCGCATTCTGATTTGGGAAGTGGCGTTTCTGGCCGTGCTGTCCCTGATGCCCGTGTTCACCTCAATGATGGCGGAAAACACCACACGCATAACCGTCATCTTATACGGCATCATGCAGGCCATCATCAATCTGGTATTTCGAGAGTTGGCCAAATCGATTATTCACCTTCAGTACACGACCAAAGCCGACATGCAGCAGGTCTATCGAAAAATTTACGGCAACGCCAACCACTGGCTGGACGGCTTGTCGATCGTCGCGATTGTGACCGGGTACTTTTTCCCGCATGCCACTCTGGTCTTTTACCTGGCCTACCCGATCCTCAGCTTCTTGATCAACGCTGACGCACGGCAACAGATGTATGACGCAACCGCGCTGCCCGCTGACGAGCAAGAAGACTTAGCCAAGCTGCCTGCTTCTGACTATGTCGACTGGCGTAAAACTGCTCGCCGAATCTGGCACGAGCAGTCCACCTCAAACGAGTCAGCCGACCGCGGCCAAACCCCAACATCAGCGGCCCCTTCACCTGAAAGCAAAACACCGGACGCGACCTCACCACTGCCACCTTGGGCTGCTTGGCTTGATCAAATCCCGGAAGGCCAGCGTAAGCGCCGGCTTCACGACCGGCTTGACGACGCTTCGCCGGAGCAAAAAGCCCAGATGGCTGCCTGGTTTGACCAGCACCGCCAAGTCCTGCAACGGCGCAAGCAGCAAGGGCCAAACGAGCACCGTTAACGCGGTACTTTTTTGCACACCCGGTTTGGCATCCCCACCCGAGCTTGCTAGACTAAAGCAATAGAAAGAAGGATGGATATGCAACAGCCACTCGCTTACCGCATGCGGCCGCGTAATTTGGATGAGGTCGTCGGCCAGCAGCACCTGGTGGGCGAAGGCCAGATCATCCGCCGCATGGTCGTGGCCAAACGCCTCAGCTCCATGATTTTGTATGGTCCGCCCGGCACGGGCAAGACCAGCATCGCCAGCGCGATTGCCGGCACTACCAAGTACGCCTTTCGCATGCTGAACGCAGCCACCGACACCAAAAAAGATCTCCAGATTGTCGCCGAAGAAGCGAAAATGAGCGGGACGGTCATCCTGCTGCTCGACGAGATTCACCGCCTCGACAAAACGAAGCAGGACTTTCTGCTCCCGCTCCTGGAGTCTGGGCGGATTGTGATGATTGGCGCCACCACCGAGAATTTCTACATGAGCATCCAGCCTGCCATCCGCAGCCGCACCCAGATTTTTCAGGTGCATCCGCTGACCCCGGAAGACATTGGCACCGCCGTCGACCGGGCGTTGGCAGACGACGAACGCGGCTTGGGCAAGTATCCGGTCGTACTTGATGACAAGGCCCGCGACTACTTGACCACGGCAACCAACGGCGACTTGCGCTCAGCCCTGAATGCACTGGAGCTGGCGACCCTGTCAACCCCCGAAAAGGCGGGCAAGATCCGCCTCACAACTGAGGTCATGCACCAGTCCCTGCAGCAGCGTGCCTTAGACGGCGACGCTGACGGCGACGCGCACTACGACCTGATCTCGGCTTTTCAAAAATCAATCCGCGGCTCGGACGTCGATGCCGCCCTGCACTACCTGGCCCGCCTCATCGTCATTGGTGATTTGCCCAGCATTTTAAGGCGGCTGCTGGTGATTGCCTACGAGGATATTGGGCTGGCCAATCCGCAGACGGCCAGTCGCACGCTGACGGCGATTCAGGCCGCCGAGCGCCTCGGACTGCCTGAAGGCCGCATCCCGCTGGCCAATGCGGTGATTGACCTGTGTTTGGCGCCCAAATCCAACTCGGCGATCAGCGCGATCGACGCGGCTATCGCAGACGTCAATGCGGGCAAGGCGGGGGCAATCCCCGACGATCTGCGCGATGCCCACTACAAAGGCGCCAAGGCGCTCGGCCACGGTGTCGGCTACAAGCTGCCCCACAACTACCCAGGCGGCTGGGTGAAACAGACCTACATGCCGGCTAACCTCAAAAACACCCATTACTACCAGCCGAAAACCACCGGCAAGTACGAGCAGGCCTTAAGTCAGCAACTCGCACGCCTGCAGGCACTGGCGCGTGGCAAGAAGGCGTGACCGCAAGCGCTCACAACCGTGCTGCAGCGCATTTTACAGCGCTTTCCTTAGGCTAGATTCTTGCAAGTTTTGGCTGTCAGTGATAGAGTAAAAGCATGGAAGTACCTAAGGTGTTCGCGGTCCCCATCTATTAGTTGACCGAACAGTCTCAATACCTTGGGACCAGAAGTGGCAGGTGCCGTGCTGTTCTCTCACTGAATGGCTAACGCACTTGTCGTCCGGGCCCACTTGCCTAATCGCGGGTTTCAACAATTCGGGTACTCGACGGCACCATTTAGCCTTTCACAAAAGTCTCCGGACTTTGGCCGACGCAAATGTCGGTCTTTTTTTTCGTACCAAGGGGCGATGAACTGGCGGTTTGAGCGGAATCAGTGGCCTTGCTTCGGCCATTGCCGGGACATCACTGGCGCGACTCTAAGCGTGGATCGGCTGGTTCAAGCATCGAAAGCGACAAGTTGGCACGCGTGCAGCTAGCCGCCCTGCAGTGCTCGCCCGGCGCCCTGTGAGGCCAGGCTGTGAAAAGTCAACGCGCGGCCCCCGGTCAGATATGCTAGGATAGTACCATCAACAAGCAGAGGAGTAACGTCATGTTCAGAATCATCTTCATCATCTTTGCCGTGATCTTATTCACCCTCGCCTATTACATCCGGACCCATCAGCGCCGAGGTTTTCTAGGCATCCCCAAGCTGGCTGAAGCCGCCCAGCGCGAACTGGGTCGATTTGCGGTGCTGTTTGTCATCGCCGGGGTGTTGGCCGTGGCGGCGGCAATTTTCCTCACCGGCTGGCTGGAAGCCCTGGCCCTGATCATCGGCGCGCTGGCGGCAGGAATTTTGGGCTTGCGCGTACCACATTATTTGGCCGACTAGCCCAGCGCTTTGCCGGCGTGTGAAATCGTTTCACTTTGCCCCAGCATTCGGCTACAATGAAGTTAGAGGTGATGGGCATGTTACAACAATACAAGCACGTTCTAGTGGCGATCGATGGCTCCTATGAATCCGAGCTCGCCTTTCAAAAGGCGGTCGCTGTGACCAAACGCAATGGTGGCGAATTGTTCCTGATCCATATCGTGGATACCAGAGCCTTCAACAACGTCTCAAGCTTTGATTCTGCCATGGTCCAGCAAGTCGCAGACACGGCCAAGGAAACCATGGAGGGCTACATTGAGCAGGCGCACAAAGCGGGCCTCGACAAAGTCTCCTACTCCATCGAGTACGGCGCCCCGAAAACAATCATTGCGCGGGATATTCCAAAGCAGAAAAATATCGATTTGATCATGATTGGCGCCACCGGGCTGAATGCGGTGGAGCGCCTGCTGATCGGCAGTGTCACTGAGTACGTGACAAGAAACGCAAAGTGCGACGTACTCGTCGTGCGGACGGATCTGAACAATCAACCGGCGCTGTCTTCCACGAAGCGGCCAAAGGATAAACCAGCAAATTAGATAAAGGAACAGCGCCCAGCGATTCAATCGCCGGGCGCTGTTTTCGTCTGTCTTTGATCGGACTTAAGCCGAAACCGCCGGATCAAGGTCACCCAAACTGGCGATGAGTTCGCTTTGATGGGTCACCCGCGCCAAGGCCAGCGCGATTGCCTGCGACTGGGCAGCCTGCGCATCGGCCTGCCTAGTTTGGACGCGCGCCTGCAGCATGTAAAACTCCGCCAGCAAGAACAAACTGTCGTTGCGAACGGCCAGTCCGATCCCGAGCTGGGTGTTTTTCAGGGCGGCCGCGTCTTCGCCCAGCTCATAATAAATGCGACTGATGTGCCAATACACAGTGAGTTCTACATCCAAATACCGCTTTTCATTTAGCGGCCCGTCCTTCAGACGCGCGACGGCTTGATCCAGGTAAACTCGCGCCCGCTCGGCGCTGCCCTGTTCGGCATAGGCCAGGGCCAGACCCAAAGTCGCCATGATTCCTGGCACGTCACCGGCTGCCGCCCCGGTCCCATTAAGGACGCGACCAAAGTAATACACCGCTTCGTCCAGATTATGACTGACGAACAATTCGATCATGCCCGCAAAGTAAAAATAGTTGCGCTGATCCTCGGCGCGGGTCACCCGTTTCTCATTGACCTTCTTTAATAGCGCCGCCGCCCCCTGGTAATCCCCGCGGCGAATTGTTTTCGAAACGGCACTGAGGGCCTGCTGAATGCGATCTTGATTTTCTACCACGACGTCGTCAAGCGTGATGCCCAGCCGGTTGACCAACCGGATCAGGATGTTCATGCTGGGTACCTTGTTGCGTTTCTCAATCAGGCTAATGGTGGCCTGCGTGCAAATACCTTCCGCTAGCTCGGCCTGACTCAGTCCGCGCAACTTGCGGATATGCCGGACGTTCTCCCCTTTGATACGTAATGCCGGCTGCAGCTTACTCATGTTTCCACTCCTTTGCTTGTTCCAGCGAGCAGCCCGTGCCGCTCCCCTGCAATGCCTTGATTATACTTGAAATTATGTTTTTTGACTACTTTTTACTGTTAGTGACCATTCAATTTATCTAATGTAACGAATGTAATGATTATAACAGTGTGAACATCTTCTCAATCGCTTAAATATATTTATTAAAAAACCTGTCGGGAATCCCGACAGGCCAGAGTTTTGCTTGCGTTCAGATGAATGAGAAAATCGTAACTATCATTAAATTAATCAATAAGCGTCAATGATTTTTTGCAGATAATCGACCACCACTTTGGGCAGATCAGCCCGCATCAGAAGGGCTTCAAGCAGCCGGGACCGATTGTACCAGCGCGTCCAAAAGGCCAAATCCTCCTGCGGTTTCAAGTTGCGCAGGCGCTGCTGCCAGGCGGTGAGGCACATCACCAAGGCATCCGCATAAAACTGGTTTTTGGTGGCCAAGTTCACCAGATAGGACGACACCCGCTGATCCTCGCCAAACACCAGCGAGTCGGCCACGGTTTGCCAGCCCTCAACCACCGTTGCCATCAACAGCAGTTTGTCGCCGCGGGTGAGGCTGGGCACCTGGCTAAGCTCATCTGCCAAGTTGCCGATATGCGTATACGCATGAGCCCAGCCCTTCTCTGCAACGTACCCGCGACCATCTTTTTCCAGGGTAATGTAGGCGCAGAGGTTGACCAACAAGTTTTCAAACTGCCGCGGCGTCAGCAGGTGATACCGGTTCAGATCGGCGTACACCAGACCGGACAGCAGCATGACTGCGAAACTGCGCAGGAACACGGCATCATTTTGCGGTTCGGTGATGTGAGCAAACAGGATGTCCTTGCGCTGCAATGTCGTGAACAGCCAGGCCACCTGCTTTTCCGTGAACGCGTCGGCTTGAAATAAGTCGGACAACAGAAAAAACACGCCTTTGTCGCGCACTGCTGGCGAAGTCGAGGCGAGGTGGCCGATCAGGTACCGCAGCTCGCTATCGCTGACCTGCATGGCCTTTTCGGCTTTCAGCCGCTCCTCGATCTCACCGATTTTGGCCAAGGCGGCCGCGTCGTCGTTGGGTAGCGTCACCGGTGTTGGGGCGGCAGGTTCAACGGCGGTGATGATTTGCCGCAGATCATTCGGCAAACTGCGAAACACCTTACCTTGATGCAACTGCCTGCGCAGGTCTCTAATTTTCTTAATGGTTGTTTCTACTTGCGAATCCACGAATCGCCCTCCTTAAAGTAGGATCGGCCGGCCAATTTTGTTTTTCGGGTCGGCCAGCACCCAGCCGAAATCATCGGCACTCGGGTCTTTTTTCACGCGCATGCCCGGCTGCGCCATGATCGTGAACGGGATGTCATGGGCCAGGGCCTGCTTCATGTAGTAAGCCACCATATCCTGCGGCATGCGGCCGTTGAGATACACCCGGTACTGCGGATAGCGCGTCAGCACCTCATCCAGCAGGCTTGCAATGTGTTCATCGTGCAGCTGGCGAATGGTCACCGCCATGGCGACCCGTTCACGAAAATTACCCAAAAACGCCCGCTTTTCGTCCGGCTTGATGGTCGAAAGGCCCAGTGCTTTGGCTTTGATGAAGTCGTTTAAGTCTTCGCTCATGGCGCCGCCTCCTGCGGTCATTATACCATTGCGACCTGCTTGCGAAACCCTTCGCCAGCCGATGACGCACCGCGCGGCCAAGAAAAAAGGCCGACCGCAGTCAGCCTGATTGGTGCGCGAGCCGGTCAGAATCACCCGACTGAGCCATCCATTTCCATCGAAATCAACCGGTTCAGCTCCACGGCGTACTCCATTGGCAGTTCCTTGCTGAACGGCTCCACAAAGCCCATAATGATCATTTCAGTGGCCTTGGCCTCGGGAATGCCGCGACTTTCTAGGTAATACAACTGCTCCTCAGAGACCTTGGACACTTTTGCCTCGTGCTCCATCGCGACATTGGAATTTTTGATCTCCGTAAACGGAATTGTGTCCGATGTCGACTTTTCGTCCATTAGGATCGTGTCACACTCCACATGGCAAAACGAGTTGTCTGCCTTTTTGGTGAAGCGCACGGTCCCACGGTAATCCACCGCGCCGCCGTCCTTGGCGATGGACTTGGACACAATATTTGAGGACGTGTTTGGCGCGTTGTGGATCATACGTGCCCCGTTATCCTGGTCGACCCCGGCGCCAGCCACGGCGATGGACAGCATCGTCCCCCGCGCGCCTTCGCCGTCCAGGTAAACCGATGGATACTTCATCGTGGTCTTGCTGCCGAGGTTGCCGTCGACCCACTCCATGGTCGCATTTTTCATCGCCTGCGCCCGCTTGGTTTCAAGTGAGAAAACGTTCCTGGACCAGTTCTGAATCGTCGTGTAGCGGCAGTACGCGTCGTCTTGAACAAACACCTCGACCACCGCCGCGTGCAGCGAATCGCTAGAGTAGTTCGGCGCGGTGCAGCCCTCCACGTAATTGATGTGCGCGCCTGGTTCCACAATAATCAACGTGCGTTCGAACTGGCCGGAATTTTCCGCGTTGATCCGGAAGTACGCCTGAATCGGCACGTCGGTTTGCACGCCTTTAGGTACGTAAATAAACGAGCCGCCTGACCATACCGCGCCGTTCAGTGCCGCAAACTTGTTGTCAGACGGGTGAACCAGCGTGCCGAAATATTGGTGCACCAAGTCCGGGTACTGCTTCAACGCCGAGTCCATGTCCATGAAAATGATGCCAAGCTTATCAAACTCTTTTTTGATGTTGTGGTAGACGACTTCTGACTCGTACTGCGCCGAGGCGCCGGCGAGGTACTTGCGCTCAGCCTGAGGCACGCCCAGCCGATCGAAGGTGCGTTTAATGTCATCCGGGACGTCAGCCCAATCGCGGTAGGTCTTGTCGGTCGCCTTTTGGAAGTACAGCATTTTGTCCAGATCAAGATCCGACAGATCAGGACCGTAATCGGGGAATGGCAGCTTCTTGTAGGTCTTATACGCCGCCAGCCGGTAATCCAGCATCCACTGCGGCTCACCTTTTTCCGCGGAGATCTCCCGCACTTTCTGCTCGGTCAGCCCGCGGCCGGTCGAGTAAACCAGCTTGATGTCGTCCTTGAAGTCACCGGGGTTCTCATCGTCGAGAAAATCGACCTGTGACGCCACGGCTTCATTATTCTTGGTGTTTTTAGTTTCAGTCATGTTGTTCACCTTCCGTTAGGGCTTGAGCAGCCGCCTTCCACGCCAGCGTGGCGCACTTGATGCGCGCCGGGAACTGATGGACGCCCTTGAGAATCGAGGCCGACCCCAGCACTTTTTCATCCGGCACGCTGCCGTTGATCACCAGGTCGGAAAAAGTCTCGACCATGGTCTCGACTTCGGCAGGCGTTTTGCCGATGATTTGATCGGTCATCAGGCTGCCGGAGGCCTGAGAAATGGTGCAGCCAGAACCGGAAAACGCCGCGTCTGCGACCTTGCCATCCTTGAGCTCCAGCTGAAGTTTCAGCACATCCCCGCAGCTCGGATTACGCAGGGTCACCTGACTGGTCGGGTTGACCAACACGCCATGGTGCCGCGGGTGGTTGGCTTCGTCCAAAATCACCTGACGATATAGTTGATCCAGCTTAGTCAGACTCATGGAAAAACCGCCTCCCCTCGTCAACCGCCGCAATCAGCGCCTCGACGTCTTGAGGCGTATTATACACCCCAAAACTGGCACGCACCGTTGCCGGCACGCCCAGCCGCGCCATCAGCGGCTGGGCGCAGTGATGCCCCGCCCGCACCGCGATGTTGGCTTCATCGAGCACGGTTGCCAGGTCATGCGGGTGCACCGCGGCTAAATTAAAGGACACGATGCCAATGCTCTGGTCATCCCCGTACAGCGTGATGCCGGGAACCTTAGCCAGGCCGGCCCGCAGCTGCTGGACCAGCGCGTGGTCATGGGCTGACACGTTTGCCATGTTCAGGTGCGAGATGTAATCCAGTGCCGCTTTCAGGCCGAAGACGCCGGCGATGTTCGGCGTGCCGGCCTCAAACTTGAGCGGCACTGCCGCCCAAGTCGAAACCGCATCCTGCACCTCGTCGATCATCTCGCCGCCAAACTGCACCGGCGGCATGGCCGCCAGCAGGTCTGCGCGCCCATACAGCACGCCAATCCCTGTGGGCCCGTACATCTTATGCCCGGAAAACGCGTAAAAATCCGCGCCGAGCGCCTGCACGTCCACCTTCATATGGGCAACCGCCTGCGCGCCATCAACGACCATGTAGCCGCCGCGGGCGTGGACGAGGTCAGCCAGCGGGCGAATGGCGACTGCCCCGCCGGCCACGTTGGTCACCTGCGCCAGTGCCAGGATTTTGGTGCGCGGCGTTAGCAGCTGTTCAATCGCGGCGGAATCCGTGTTGCCCGCTTTGGTCACTGGGGCCACCACAAATTTGGCCCCGGTGCGCTTGGCCAGCTGCTGCCAAGGAATAAAGTTGCTGTGGTGTTCGGCGCCGGACACCAGAATCTCGTCACCTTCGTGCACCGCCAGCGGGCCAAAACTTGAAGCGACCAGGTTCAACCCGTCCGTCGTGCTGCGGGTGAAAACAATTTGGTCAGCCGCGGGCGCGTTAATGAAGCGGGCCGCCTGCGCCCGCACCGCTTCGTAGCTTTCCGTGGTGTTGTAGGCTAGCTTGTAGAGGCCGCGGTGGACGTTGGCATTATCGTCGGTATAATACGCGGCAAGCGCGTCGATGACCGACTGCGGTTTTTGTGAAGTTGCCGCCGAGTCTAGATAGGTCAACTCCGGATGCTGCTTGAAAAATGGAAATTCATCACTCATCTGTGTTCACCAAGGTTTCATCGATCTGCCTGAACAGATCGGCTTTCAGATCCTTATCCGTGATTTCCAGCAGTCCAGCCTCCAGAAAGCCGCGAATCACCAGCCGCTGGGCCAGCGCCTCCGGCAAGCCGCGACTCATCAGGTAATACATCTGCGCCTTGTCCACGCGCGTCACGGACGCGGCGTGGCCAGCGGTCACATCGTTTTCATCGATCAACAAGATCGGGTCTGCATCGCCGCGCGAATCCTTACCCAGCATCAGCACCCGATTTTCCTGTTGATTATCGCTGCCGCGCGCGCCTTTGATGATGTGCCCGATGCCGTTAAAAATCAGGTGGGCCTTGCCGACAATCACGCCGCGCTGGTTGATGTGCCCCTTACTTTTACGGCCATAATTGGTCATGGCCGTGGTGTAGCCAACGTGCTGCCGCCCGCTGGCCAGGACCCCGACGTTGACGGTGGCCGAAGCACCAGTCCCGCGCAAGTTAACGTTGATCAAAGTCGCCCCTGAATTTTGGGCAAAGCCGGCCAACGTCCAGTTCAGCGTTGCGCGGTCTGCAAGTTCCGCAGTCCGAGACGCCAGCACCATGTTGGCCTGAAACCCGTCATAGGTGAGCCAGTCGACCTGCGCATCTTCGCCGATGTCCACAAGGACGCCGACGCCAAGGTTGGTCCCGGCGCTCGCCCAGCGCTCTTGAAACGCCACATGGGCGAAAGCGCCAACGTGGATCAAAAGCAGCCCGCCGCCGTCTGTCGGCCCGGTCACCCGAAACGGCTCAGCGCTTGCATAGCCGGCAGGCACGGTAATCTCGGTGATTTGCTGCGGGCTGGCAGTTAGCCATTCGTCTAGCGAAATGCGACGCGGAAAACCGCTGGCCTCGGCCGGATGAGACACGGTAATCGCACTGGGGGCGGTCACGGTCATCGCGGCCACTGGCTGGCTGTCCTTTACTTCCTTCATGTAACGCGCAAGCGGGATCTTCGGGGTGTTCGCCAAAGGCAGCCGTTTAATCATTCCCGTCACCCGCCTTGAGGTGCTCGTAGCCGGTTTTCTCGAGCGTGTGGGCCAGCTCTGGACCGCCGGATTCGATAATGCGGCCATCCTTCATGACGTGCACCACGTCCGGCGTGATGTAATCCAGCAGGCGCTCGTAATGAGTGATGATCAAAGACGAAAAGTCATTACCGCGCATTGAGTTCACGCCATCGGCGACAATGCGCAGCGCATCAATGTCAAGACCTGAGTCGATTTCGTCCAGCAGCGCCCAGTGGGGGTGGATCATCATCAGCTGCAGGATCTCGTTGCGCTTTTTTTCACCGCCGGAAAACCCCTGGTTCAAGTAGCAATCCGCCATGTCCTCCGGCATTTTCAGCTGCGCCATGGTGTCATCGAGCTGATGCAGGAAATCCATGATTGGGATCTGGTCGTCATCGGGCCGGCGTGCGTTGATTGCCGCCCGAATGAACTCCGCGTTCGTCACCCCGTTGATCTCAGCGGGATACTGCATGCCCAAAAACAGGCCCAAGCGCGCACGCTCATCGACGGCCATGCCGATGATGCTTTGCCCGTCGATCAAAATGTCGCCCTGGCTGACCACATAGCGCGGATTGCCCATGATGGTTTCAGCCAGCGTCGACTTGCCGTTGCCGTTAGGTCCCATCAGCGCGTGGATCTCCCCGGCATTAATGGTCAGATTGACCCCTTTTAAAATCTCGGGATGTTCGGGTTCGGCCTTCACTTTAACGTGCAGATCTTTGATTTCTAGTGTGCTCAAGATAGCGCCTCCTGGACTTTGTTTACTTTCATTGTACGGCAGGAATTGACCCCCTGCAAACCGCTTTCATGCGAGATAATTGTGGTCGGCCGACTGTCTTGTCCCAAGGACTTCACCCAGAAGCAGCCTTCGAGAGCCAGCAAAACCGGCGTCTCAAGAGATGAGGCACCGGTTTAGATGAACCACTGGTGATTAATGTTGAAGGCGCCGCGCCAGCCAGTCGCCGACGAACTGAACGATGAAGACCAGAATCAGGATGAAAATCATCGCGACCCAGATCACATCGTTTTCGAAGCGCTGGTAGCCCACGGCGATGGCCAAATTCCCCAGGCCGCCGCCGCCGACCGCACCGGCCATCGCCGTCAGACCGATGATTGAGATAATGGTCAAAACGCCGACGCGCACCAGCTCACCCAGGCCTTCACGCAGATAGACGCGAAAGACAATTTGAAGCGGCGACAGGCCCATGGCCTCGGCTGCCTCGATGACCCCAGGGTCAACGGTGAGCAGCGCATTTTGCACCTGCCGGGCAAAAAATGGTGTCGTGCCCAGGACCAGCGGCACCAGTGCGGCGCGCGGCCCAATGCCGGTGCCGACAATGGCCCGAGTCACCGGATTCAGGACGGCCAGCAAAATGATGAACGGAATCGCCCGGAAGATGTTGACCAGCTTGTCGACGATCCAGTACACCGGGTGATTCTCGGTCAGCCCGTGTTCGTCTGTCAGCACCAAGATAATGCCGATGATGATGCCCAACGTGAAGGCAATGAGCGTCGTCCACCAGGTCATGTACAGTGTCTGACCGATGGCCTCGGTCACGCCGCCGTCACCGCTCCAGATCGGCACAACGTTCGGGAAGAATTTTTCAATCAAATTCATGCGGTGTCGCTCCTTTCTCAGCGGTGGCAGACAAATGCTGCACGGTCACGTCGCTTTGCTTCAGGTAGTCAAACGCCCGGTTCAAGTCATCCTCAGTCCCGGACAGGACCACCAGCAGATTGCCGAACGGCGTGCCCTGCAGGATTTGAATGTCGCCAAACAAAATGTTGGCGGTGACGTTGTACTCCTTGAACAGCGTGGCCACGAGCGGCTGGTCGGTTGAGGCCCCAACGTACGTCAGGCGCACCAGTTGATCTGGCGCCTGCAGGTTACGCACGGCGGGTTGATCGCGAACTGCCTCGATGGCCTCATCGATTTGAATCGTCGTGTCGATGAAGTCCTTGGTCAGCTGCTGCTGCGGGGCGGCGAAAATGTGAAGCAAATCGCCGCGTTCGATGATGCGGCCGTCGTCCATCACGGCGACCTTGTTGCAGACCTGCTTGACGGCTTCCATTTCATGGGTGATCAAAACAATCGTCAGCCCCAGCCGCTGGTTCAAACTGGCCAACAGCTGCAAAATCGAGCTGGTGGTCTTGGGATCCAAGGCGGAGGTCGCTTCATCAGAGATCAGGATCTCCGGATCAGAGGCCAGTGCCCGGGCGATGCCAACCCGCTGTTTTTGACCGCCGGATAACTCGGTGGGATAAGCGGTGGCGCGCTCACTCAGGCCGACCAGCGCAAGCAAATCAGTCACCTTCTTGCTGATCTCCTGCTTGGTGATTTTACGCAAAATCTCGTTGCCGTCTTTGTCCTTGTCCTTCACCAACGTGCCCTTGAGCGGAAAGGCGACGTTACCGGCAATGGTCAGCGAGTTCATCAGGTTAAAATGCTGGAAAATCATTCCAATGCGCCGCCGCTCGCTGCGCAGGTCTGAAGCATTCAGGCTCAGCATGTCCTGGCCCAGCACTGTGACCTGACCGCTAGTCGGCCGCTGAAGCAGGTTAATCGTCCGCACCAGCGTCGATTTACCGGCCCCGGAGTAACCGACGATCCCGTATATGTCGCCGCGCTCCACCGTCAGATCGACGTGATCGACCGCATGGACACTTTTGTTCTTCTCGCTGAAATTGACATCGACCTGCTTTAATGTGATCACCGGTTCTGCCATGACCAACCGCCTTTCTTTCTTAAAGACTAATACTTACCAGTCCAGGCCGGCAGCACCGCACCCTTATAAACCTTTTTAAGCTGTTTTTCGGTTTCCTTGCTCTGGTAAGCCTTCACGATCTTCTTGTAAGTCTTGTTGCTCTTATCCGCTTTGGACTTAGCAGCAATGATGTTGATCCAAGGATGCGACTTCTTGCCGATTTTTTCAACTGCGATCGCGTCTTTTGGCTTCAGATTGGCCGCGGCCGCAATGTCGTTGTTGACGACCGCCGCGTCGACATCGTTCAACGAACGGGCCGTTTGGGCGGCATCCAGTTCCGTGAACTTCAGGTCCAGCTTGTTTTCGGTGATGTCGCGAATCGTCGGCGTGGCCACGTTCTTGACCTTGATAATGCCGTTAGCCGCGAGCAGGTCGAGGGCTCGGCCTTCGTTGGACGCATCGTTTGGCAAGGAGACACTGTCGCCCTTCTTTAAGTCCTTCAGCGACTTGATCTTGTTGGAGTACGCGCGCATCGGGCCAATGTAGGTGTCACCGACCGAAACAATGTGGTTGTTGTGCTTCTCGTTCCAGGTCCCCAAAAATTCATAGTGCTGGAAGGAATTGAGCTGAATGTCGCCGTCTTCAAGCGCCTTGTTCGGCGTGTTGTAGTCGGTGAACTGCACCAGCTTGATGTTGACGTCCTGTTTCTTCAGCCGCTTTTGAATGTCCTTCCAGATGTCGACATCGGTGCTCATGATGCCAACCTTGACCGGCTTGCTGGCCGAACCCGTGCTAGCGTTGCTACTGCTGTTTCCACACGCCGCCAAAGCCAATACAGGCAGGGCCAATGCGGCCGTCAATGCCAATTGCTTAAACCACTTCATAACTATTCCCTCCAATTTTTGTCCTTGAACAAACAAAAACCGCTTCTAACCAAAGTTAGAAGCGGTTATCCCGCGGTACCATTCTAATTCACCAACGCCAAAAAGCGTCGGCCTCACTAACGGGCAATCACCCGCGTGCAAGATAATGGATGCCAGCCATTGACCCCTTGCCGAAGCTCAGCGTCACCGATCCGTGAGCCATTCTCGATCATCGCTGCTACCCCGCTCTCATCTACCCGGGTTTTCTGTGCAGTCCGCGACGGTCTCTCTCTCACATCGTTCGTTTGCTCAATTAAATTATCTCGAGTTTACCGAGTCTGTCAGACCCTGTCAAGTCCAATAGTTAAAAAAAGATGAGACCAGACCGCAAAACACGTCTGAGTCTCCCCAGCGTATTGGCTACTGCCGATTGAACTCCTCGCCTTCCTGACTGAACATGTAAGACTGGTGGTGATACCGCATGGACAGCAGCATCCCCACCGACAACATGTCGGCAAGCAGGAATGACCCCCCTTGAGAAATAAAGGGCAGCGGGATCCCGGTAATCGGCAGCAGGCCGACGTTCATGCCGATGTTTTCAAAGATATGAAACACGATCATCATGATGACCCCGGTGGCGATGTAGGCGTAGAACTCATTTTGCGTGTCGAATACCACCCGCAGCATCTGCCAGATCAGCAGGAAGTACAGCAGGATCACCAGCGCACAGCCGATGAAGCCAAACGCCTCACCGATGGTGGAAAACGCCATGTCGGATTCGCGCACCGGCACCGTGACGTGCAGGTTGTTGAACCCGCGGCCCGTCATTTCACCGGAGCCAATGGCTTTCATCGACTGCCACAGCTGGTAGGAATCGGTGGTTGCGGCGCCGCTCGGGTTCAGCCACGAGTCGATCCGCTTGAACTGATAAGCGGCAAAGCCGAGCTTGCCCAGCAGATCGCGCCCCCAGGTCTGCGTGACCAGCAAAATAGCCGCACTGCCTAGCGCCGCGGCCGCCGCGCCAATCGGCACAATGATCTTCCACGTGATGCCGGAGACCAGCACCACTCCGGCAAAAATTGCCAGGAACACCAGCATCGTCCCGAAGTCGTTTTGCAGTTCAAGCAAGATGATGATGGGCAAAGTCCACAGGAACATCTCCCCGATCAGCCGCCAGTCATTGGTGGTGCTGTGAGCAAACCTGACGTTGTGGTTGGTCACCACGCGGCCCAACATCAGAATGTAGGCCGGCTTCATCACCTCAGACGGCTGAAACGTGAACGAGCCAAACCCAAGCCAGCTTTTCGCGCCAGTGTTGACAAAAACGGCGCGATCATACGCGACCAGCACAACCACCAATAAAAAGATGCCCAGGCCGTACAAAATTGGGGCCACTCGCCATAGCTGCTCCGCGTCAAATTGCATGACGAAGAAAATGCCAATACCGCCGATCACATACCACAGCCCCTGCATGAAGAGTGCCCGGGTGGTGCTGCCGGCGTTGGGGTTGGTATCGTGGGAAACCGCCATGTAAATTGCCGCCATCCCGATCAACGCCAGCAGCATGACGGACAAAATAATGCCGTAGTCGATGCGGTCCTCACTGCGGCGCCGCGTCGAAACGTCTTTTGCCATAGAACTCTCCTAACTGGTCAAAACGCCACTTCCAGATGCGAAGTGGCGCGCGGCCTAACCTTGGTGCAAATGATATTCGGACAAGAGAAACGCGACCGCCGCATCCATGGTTTTCTGCCGGTGCGGCTTGGCATCGCCGGCCAGATAGGCATTAAAGTGCTTGCCGTCCTCCTCTGATTCGACGTAGCCGATCTCGTTTTTGCCCAGTGTCAGGACCGAAACCGTGTGCCCGTTGCGGGTCACGTCCTCCTGATTGACAGTAATTTTCTGTTCTTTTGGCATATGTTCTCCTTATCGGTGGAAGTCAAACTGCGCGCTTTCGGCCATGTTCTTTTGCGGATCCGGATTACGCCGCACGGTGAAAAAATCCGGCACCGGATCCAGGCCCCCTTTAACAAAGGGATTGCACCGCAAGATCCGCGCCAGACCCATGACCAGCCCCTTGAAGAAGCCGTGCTTGGCCAAGGCCTGAATCATGTACGTCGAGCAGGTCGGATAATACCGACAGCTGGGCGGCAGCAGCGGTGAGATAAAGCGCTGGTACCCTTTGACTAGCCACATCGCAACTTTGCGCAAGAATTCACCTTATTTCAAAAAATCCAGGATGTGCGTCCATGTTGACGGCACAAACACCTTGAATGGATTGCCGCCGTCGATTGCGTACCCGACCATGGCGCCTAGGATCAGCGCTGCGATCACTAACAATAAGCCGATCAGCAGCTTGCGCACCACGCGCATGGCATATTCTGAAGACATGACGTCCTCCCAATCAGTACTGCTTGTGGTGGGCGATATTATCCAACAGCACGCCGGTCCCAAGGGCTACGGCATCCAGCGGCTCTTCCGCCAGCAGCACCGGCACCCGCAGCTCGTGGGCAAACAGTTGGCTGATGCCCTTGAGCAGTGCACCACCACCGGTCAGCATCACACCACGGTCAATAATGTCGGCAGACAGCTCAGGCGGCGTCTTCTCCAAGACTTCCTTGGCCGCGGCCACGATTTGCATCATCGTGTCGTGCAAGGCTTCTTCGACCTCGACGGCCGTGACTTCGACTTCGCGTGGCAGGCCAGTCGCAATGTCGCGGCCGCGCACCTCCATGGTCTGCTTCGGGTCGGCTTCGTACACCGCCCCGATTTGAATTTTCAGCTGCTCAGCCGTGTGCTCACCGATCAACAGCTTGTGCTTGTTCTTCACGTAGGACACGATTGACGCATCCATCTTGTCACCGGCCAGGCGCAACGAGCGGCTGGTGACCACTTCACCCATCGAAAGCACCGCCACATCCGAAGTGCCGCCGCCAATGTCGATGACCATGTTGCCCTGCGGCTGGAAAATGTCCAGGCCCGCGCCAACAGCGGCCACCTTGGGCTCAAACTCCAGGTAAACCTTACCGCCGCCCGATTTTTCTGCGGCCTCAATGATCGCCTTTTGCTCGATCGAGGTGATATTGGTCGGTGCGCAGATCAGGATGTTGGGCTTGGACATGAAGCCCTTAACGTTGAGCTTATTAATGAAGTACTCCAGCATTGCTTCGGTGATGTCAAAGTCGGCGATCACGCCGTCTTTCAGCGGCCGGATCGACTTAATGTTGCCAGGCGTGCGCCCAACCATTTTGTAAGCCTCGGTGCCGACGGCGAGGACTTTGCCGGTGGACGTATCGATCGCCACGACGGAAGGCTCGTTCAGCACGATGCCCTTCCCTTTCACGTTGATCAGGACGTTGGCCGTCCCCAGGTCGATCCCAATATCTTTAGCCATGAATTTCTCTCCTCAATTGATTACTAACGATTGATTATACCACAGGGCCAGGCCCACCGCTCACAGCAAGTAAGTGAGGCTGTGCGCAGCGGTGAGCAGCGACAGGAAGAACTCACTGACGTTGTAGCCGATCGCGATGGCTAAAAACACCATCAGCAGCTGACTGTCCCGCACGTGGTTAGCCTTCAGCAGCTTGTCGAAGCGTAAGGCAAAGAGCAGCCTGAAGGTGATCATGATGAACACAAAGTGCGACACCAGCGTCACGGCGCCAGTGATTCCTAAATCTGTCATAGCAGCCTCCTTATGCCCTTTAAATTATACCGGCTTTTGCACAAGGCGGCGAGGTCCTTAACTGCAAATTAACAGTTTTACGCACTGCTGCCAATGGGTGAGGCGGACGCATCAAAAAAGCACCGTCGAAACGGTGCTTGAATGCCCTACTTGCCGAAGCGTCCTTGGCGAACGTTGATCCGGTTAATTGCGCGCTGCAAGGCGACTTGCGCCCGCTGGAGTTCGTCTTGGTCACGTTTGGCCTTGGCTTCCTCGATGCGGCGCTCGGCGCGCTTGCGTGCGGCTTCGGCCCGGGTCAGGTCGATGTCGCGCGCACGTTCGGCGGAATCGGCGACAATCGAACAGGTGTTGTCCGACATCTCCATGAACCCGCCGTTAACGGCGATCATGTCTTCGTGACCGGGATTATCAACGCGGCGAACGCGTACTTCCCCAATCATCAAAGGCGCGACCACGGGTTCGTGGTTGGCCATGATGCCCATGTCACCGGTCGTGGTTTTGACCACGACCAGCGTGGCATGGTGATCATAGACCAGCCCGTCTGGGGTCACGATGTTGACCGTCAGAACTTTGTCTGCCACGGTGATCGCTCCCTTCTGTTAGTTTGCAGCGGCTTGGGCCGGTGCAGCGTCTTCAGAAGAAGCGTCATCTGCCGGTGCAAACCCCATCTTCTTCGCCTTCTCAACGACTTCTTCGATTTTGCCGACGGAACGGAACGCATCTTCTGGATACTGATCCATCTTGCCGTCCAAAATCATCTTGAAGCCCTTGACCGTCTCTTCAACTGGGACATAGGCTCCTGGCATCCCGGTAAACCGTTCCGCCACGCTGAAGTTCTGGGACAAGAAGAATTGAATGCGGCGAGCCCGTGCAACTGTCACCTTTTCGTCGTCGGACAGTTCATCCATCCCAAGAATTGAGATGATATCCTGGAGTTCGCGGTAACGTTGCAGGATCTGCTGCACGTGGGTCGCCACTTCATAGTGCTCTTCGCCGACAATCTCCGGGGTCAACGCGCTGGAAGAAGATTCCAGCGGGTCAACAGCGGGGTAAATGCCCTGCTCAGTCAGGCTGCGTTCCAGGTTGGTGGTGGCATCCAAGTGAGCAAAGGTCGTCGCCGGCGCCGGGTCGGTGTAGTCATCGGCAGGCACGTAAACGGCCTGGATCGAGGTGACTGAGCCCTTCTTGGTGGACGTGATCCGCTCTTGAAGCTGGCCCATTTCAGTCGCCAGCGTTGGCTGATAGCCAACGGCTGAAGGAATCCGGCCAAGCAGCGCGGACACTTCAGAGCCGGCCTGCGTGAAGCGGAAGATGTTGTCGATAAACAGCAACACATCTTGGCCTTCAACGTCGCGGAAGTACTCCGCAATGGTCAACCCAGTCAGCGCCACGCGCATCCGGGCACCAGGCGGCTCGTTCATCTGACCAAACACCATGGCGGTATTCTTCAGAACACCTGATTCCTTCATTTCGAAGTACAGGTCGTTCCCTTCACGGGTCCGTTCGCCGACCCCGGTGAAGACTGAAATGCCGCCGTGTTCTTCGGCGATGTTGTGAATCAGTTCCTGGATCAAAACGGTTTTGCCGACCCCGGCACCCCCGAACAACCCGACTTTCCCCCCACGCAGGTAGGGTTCAAGCAGGTCGATAACTTTGATCCCGGTTTCGAGGATCTCTGAGCTGGTGCTCAGGTCTTCGAACTTAGGCGCATCTTTGTGGATGCTGTCGCGCCGGTGATCGGGTCCAAAAGCTGGACCGTCGTCGATCGGATCACCTAAAACGTTGAACACACGTCCCAATGTATCTTTCCCAACGGGAACGGAGATGGAACCGCCGGTATCTTTGGCTTCCATGCCCCGCGTGAGCCCGTCAGTGGAGTCCATCGCGATGGTGCGCAGCACGCCGTCGCCGAGTTCCAGGGTCACTTCGAGCACCAGTGCTCGGTTGCCATCCCCTTTATCGACGGTCAGCGCGTTGTTAATTTCAGGCAGATCCTTGTCGAGTGGAAACTCGACATCGACAACAGGGCCAATCACTTGCACGATTTTACCAGTAGAATTACTCAATGAAATCGTCCTCCCTGTTGATTACTACTCAAGTGCGTTGGCCCCGCCAACAATTTCGGTAATTTCCGTCGTGATCGCGGCCTGCCGAGCCCGGTTATAGGTCGTCGACATCTTATCGATCAAATCATTGGCATTATCGGTCGCACTCTTCATTGCCGTTGTGGAAGCGGCGTGTTCCGCGGTCTTCGCGTCCATAATCGCGCCGAAGATCAGACTTTCCGCGTACTGAGGCAGGATCGCCTCGAGCACGGCGTCTGGATCCGGCTCGGTCAGGTACTCGATCGGGTGATCTTCGACTTCACTTGCGTCAAGATCAGAGATCGGCAGCATTTTTTCGGCCCGGAATGCAGAGGTCAGTGAGTTGACGTGGTGGTTGTAGCACACGTACAGCTCATCAAACACTTTGTTGTCGAACATGGTCACGGCAGTCTTGACGATTTCCCGCACCTCGTTAAAGGTGGGAATATCGGACACGCCCCGGTACTCGTAGGCTAGGTTGATGCCGCGCTTCTTGAAGAAGTCGGCCCCAACGCCGCCCACCGCCATGATGACGTAATCCGAATCGTCCTGGTGGTCCTGCTGGATCATCTGCATCATGGCCTTGAGGACGTTGCTGTTATAGCCGCCGACCAGACCCCGGTCACTGGTGATGACCAGGTAGCCGGTTTTCTTGACCGGCCGCTGCTGCAGCAGTGAGGCGACCTGAAGCTGTTTCTTATCGACAGTGCCGGAGGTGATCTCCGCCATCTGCTGCCGTTCCAGCTCCAAGAGTTGGGCAGCCGCCAGGTGAGTGACGATCTGCCGGACGCGATCAGCGTAAATCTGATACGCCCCCGCCCGCCGCTCGATCTGAGTCAGCTTGGCGCCGGACACCATTTGCATGGCGTGCGTGATCTGACCCGTCTTTTTCGTCGAGGTGATCTGACGCTTGATGTCCATCAATGATTCAGCCATGCCGCACCTCCTTATTTCTTGGTGCTGCTGGTGAACCCATCAGCAAAGCCTTTGATGAGTGCATCAAGTTTGTCAGTATCTGGCAGATTGCCAGTGTCTTTGATGGTCTTCAGCAGATCCGCGCCGTTGGAATCGGCATAATCAAACAGCTCCTGCTGGAACTGCGAGATATCGTCGATCGCAATGGCATCAAGGTAACCATGCGTCAGGGCGTACAAGATCAGCACCTGATACTGGACTGGCAGCGGCTTGTGCACCGGCTGCTTCAGGACTTCAACGGTCCGCCGGCGGCGATTCAACTTGGCCTGCGTGGCCGCATCCAAGTCAGAACCGAACTGGGTGAAGGCTTCCAGCTCACGGAAGGACGCAAGGTCCAAACGCAAGGTCCCGGCAACCTTCTTCATCGCCTTGATCTGCGCATCGCCGCCGACTCGGGACACCGACGCCCCAGCGTCAACCGCCGGGCGAGTACCTGAGTAGAACAGATCGCTTTGCAGGAAGATCTGACCATCGGTGATCGAAATCACGTTGGTCGGGATGTAAGCCGAAATGTCGCCGGCCTGCGTTTCAATGATCGGCAAAGCCGTCATCGACCCGCCGCCCAACTTATCGGAAAGCTTGGCCGCGCGTTCAAGCAGGCGTGAGTGGGTGTAGAAAATATCCCCAGGGTAGGCTTCACGACCTGGTGCACGCCGCAGCAGCAAGGACAGTTCACGGTAGGCGTTGGCCTGTTTTGACAGGTCATCGTACACAATGAGCACGTGCTTGCCGTTGTACATGAACTCCTCGCCCATGGCCGCGCCGGCATACGGTGCAATGTAAAGCATTGGGGCAGGCTCAGACGGGCCCGCGGTCAGAACGATGGTGTAATCCATCGCCCCGTACTGCTTCAAGGTCTCGACCTGCGCACGCACCGTCGACTCTTTTTGGCCGATGGCGACGTAGACACAGATCATGTCCTGATCCTTCTGATTGATGATCGTGTCGATCGCAATTGAGGTTTTCCCAGTCTTGCGATCGCCAATGATCAATTCACGCTGGCCGCGGCCGATCGGGACCAAGGCGTCAACCGCCTTGAGCCCAGTCTGCAGGGGCTGCGTAACCGACTGACGCTGCATGACGCCAGGAGCCTTCACTTCAATGGGACGGGTGTGTTCGGTTTGAATCGGACCGTTGCCGTCGACGGGCTGCCCTAAGGCATTGACCACGCGGCCGATCATGTTCTCACCGACTGGGACTTCCATGATGCGACCGGTCCGCTTGACCGTGTCGCCTTCACGAATACCATCAAAATCCCCCAAAATAATGATACCAACATCATTATTTTCAAGGTTTTGCGCCATCCCGTATGAGCCGTTGCTGAACTGAAGCAATTCACTGGCCATGGCGTTCTTCAACCCCGTGGCACGTGCGATCCCATCACCCACGTAGGTAACGGTCCCAACTTCATCCACGTTCAGATCATCTTTATAATTTTCAAGTTGCTGCTTGATCAGAGAACTAATTTCCTCTGTCTTGGTGCTCATCCGGTTCACCTCTATTCGCTAATTGGTGAGCAGTTGCTGCCGCAATTTCGAAAGCCGGGTTTTCACGGTCCCGTCGATCACTAAATCGCTCGACTGGACCTTGACGCCGCCGATCACCGAGGGATCCACGACAGTCGTGATGCCCACGGTTTTGGCTTTCAGTTGCTTTGCAAGTGCTTGATTCATTGCCTGAGCTTGCGCCTCAGTCAGCGGCACGGCAGTGGTCACTGTCGCGTCCACATGCCCGGTCGCCTCATCGAAACGGTCCGAGAAGTCCTGAATCACTGCCGGCAGACCTAAAATACGGCCGTTTGCCATCAGGATTTGGACCAAGTGCTTGACGAGGTCGCCCGCGTCTTGCGTGAGCAGCCCCATCAACGTGGTCTTATCCGTTTGCGTGAGGTTATTGCTGGCCAAAGCCGGCATTAACTCAGGCGTTGCTTCGATCACAGCGTTGACTTGTGCCAGCTGCGCGGAAACGGCACTCAGAGCCTGTTGGTCCTGAGCGGCTTCGAACAGGGCTTTGCCGTAGCGCGGCGCCGCATCACGATCAGTGACTGCCATTGGCGTCACCTAATTCGTTGATGTACTGGTCGATCAAGTTCTGCTGTGTGCTGGGATCGAGCTCTTTGGCAATCAGCTTTTCAGCGATTGCCAAGGACAGGTCGGCGACGTCGTTTTTGGCAGCGGCCAGGGCATCGGCACGTTGCTGCTCGATGTCCTTGTTCGCGTTGGCCTTTAAGGTTGCGACTTCGCTTTGGGCCTGTTCAACGAGTGTGGCACGCTGTTTTTCGCCATTTTCCTTAGCGGTATTGACGATGTTGACAGCGTCTTCCTTTGAGCTCTTCAGCTCGGCTTCGCGCTGGTCCGCCATTTTCTGCGCCTCTTGGCGTTTGTTATCGGCGTAATCCAGGTCGGAGTCGATCTTGTCTTGACGCTCGGCCATGATCTTCGTGACCGGGTTCCAGGCAAAAATCCCAACGAGCACCAATAAAACAGCGAAGGCGGCGAGAAGAAAGAGCGTATCACCAAAAGTAGCCATTCAAGCCACTCCCTTCTTTATAATTGGTGCTGATTACTTCAGGACAAGCATGAAAGCAACAACGATCGACATGATCGGAACGGCTTCAATTAAGCCGACACCGATAAACATGGTGGAACGAAGGGTACCAGAAGCTTCTGGCTGACGTGCCATCCCTTCCAGAGCCTTGGAGATAACTTGACCGTTACCGTATGAAGCAGCCAGTGCGGCGAGCCCCGCGGCGATAGATGCAGCGATGTATTGCATGATATTTCCTCCTATTAATCAGATATAACCTTTTCCGAAATGTAAACTGTGGACAAGGTGACAAAAATATACGCTTGAATCGTACCAATGAAGACTGAGAACCCTTGCCAAATGACTTCAACTGCAAAGCCCCCAATAAAGGACACTCCGCCGAGTAAGCCGTGGCCAGAAAAGGCCAGCTCTCTAATCAACAGAAGTAACACTTCACCGGCATAAATGTTCCCATAAAGTCGCAGTGCCAAGGTGACAAAGTTCGTGATGTTCTCGATCAGGTTGATCGGCAGCAAGAATGACACCGGCGAAACATACTCTTTCATGTACCCCTTGAAGCCGTTGAACACGACCCCGAAGAAGTGGGAAAGCACCAAGACGACCATCGCCAAACTCATGGTGATGATGGGATCGGCAGTCGCCGACCGGAACCATGTCTTGCCGCCCACATCGACCTGAAAGAACAGGCCGAGCTGGTTGTTCACAAACACGAACAAGAACATGGTGAAGGCGAATAACCCGAAGCGCTTGCCTTCCTTACCAGGCATCGCCGACTTGACGATACCGTTGGTGAAATCGATCAGGTACTCCAGGGCGTTCTGCCTACCGTTGGGCCGAATTGTCGGCTTGCGGGCCAGCCAGAATACCAGGAAGAAAATGATCACACAGGAAACCAAAATTGCCAGGTCATTCGCCAAGTTAAAGCGCAGCCCCATGAAACTCACTATGGGATAGCTTTCGTTCACAGAATTCACCTCCTTACAACTCGCAAAAAGACGTATGTATAACTGCATGCGGATTAGGCGGGCCTAATATGTGGAATTGCCGGATACTCATCCTTCAAAACACACAGATTACTCTATCACCTTTACCCCCAAAAAACAAAACACACACGACACTTTTCACAACTTTTCACACCCGTTTTTCATAATTTTTTCCAAACGGAAAGCGCCGCCATGTCTCAAGTCTGCCAGATTTTCCAATCTGTCGCTCAAGCCCGCTCGTGCCACTTGGTAAACTTTTCAGGCTGGCCGCCGGTTTCTTCCAACCGCCCCATCAAAAAGGCGACCCGCAATGCTGGCCGCCTTTAGAAAAACTTATTTTGTTCCGAACAACCGGTCACCGGCATCACCGAGCCCCGGTACGATGTAGCCGTCTTCGTTCAGATGATCATCCAGCGCCGCCGCGTAGATGTCAACGTCTGGGTTGGCTTCCTGAACGGCTTTGACCCCTTCAGGCGCCGCCACCAGGACAACCAAGCGAATGCTTTGCGCGCCACGCTTCTTCAAGGCTTCAATCGCCATGTTGGCGGAACCGCCAGTGGCCAGCATCGGATCGACAATGATCATGTCACGCTGGTCAATGCCATCTGGCATCTTGACGAAGTACTCGTGCGGCTTCAGGGTCTTCTCATCGCGGTACATCCCAACGTGCCCAACTTTGGCGGCAGGGATCAGACGCAAAACGCCGTCGACCATGCCCAGTCCAGCGCGCAGGATCGGCACAACGACCAGCTTCTTGCCGGCCAGTTCCTTTTGGGTGGTCTTGCCCATCGGGGTTTCAATTTCAACGTCCTTCAGCGGTAAGTCACGCGTGATCTCGTAAACCATCAATTCAGCGATTTCGTTTGCGATCTCTCGGAACTCCTTGGTCCCCGCGTTCTTATCGCGGATCAAGGTCAGCTTGTGTTGAATCAACGGGTGATTCAAAACAGTAAATTTGCCCATGCAGAAAGGCCCTCCTTTTGATGTGGCGCATGCGGCCTTTGCCTAAAAAAATCACGACTCGGGGAGTCGTGATTACAGCGGGTTCCGCTTGCTTTCCGGCTTTCGCCGTAACCTTTCCTATGATAAAGGATGACGACCGGTCAGCGCAAGGGTAGATTGCCGAATCTGGTCAAGTTTTTCCTGATCATCCCGATTGGCAAGGGCCTTAGAGATGAGGTGCGCCACTTCAAGGCAATCCTCCTCGTTAAACCCGCGCGTGGTGATCGCCGCGGTACCAACCCGCAGGCCGGACGTCTTGAAGGGGCCGTTTTGCTCGCCAGGCACCTGATTCTTATTTGCGGTGATCATGACCGTATCCAGCAGATCCTGAACCTCGCGGCCGGTCATCCCGTACCCGGTGACATCCAGCAGCACCATATGGTTGTCGGAGCCGCCAGAGATCATTTTCAGGCGGGAATCTTCAGCAAATCCCCTGCACATCGCCTGCATGTTTTTAACAATTTGGGCGGCGTAATTCTTGAAGTCGGGCTGCAGGGCTTCGCCTAAAGCGACCGCCTTGGCGGCAATCACATGGTCGAGCGGTCCGCCCTGGATCCCCGGGAAGACCGCGGAGTTGATGGCCTTGCCGTACGCTGCCTTGGCAAGAATCATCCCGCCGCGCGGCCCGCGCAGCGTCTTGTGCGTGGTCGTGGTCACCACATCCGCGTAAGGCACCGGATTCATGTGCGCCCCACCGGCCACCAGGCCCGCGATGTGTGCCATATCGACCATCAAAAAGGCCCCAACGTGATCGGCGATATCGCGGAACTTGGCAAAATCGATTGCCCGGCTGTAGGCACTGGCACCAGCCACAATCAGGCGCGGCTGCACGGCTTCAGCCTGCTCAAGAATCTTGTCATAGTTCAGCCGACCAGTTTCCGGATCGAGGCCATAGTGATAAAAGTGATAGGTCTGGCCCGAGAAGCTGACCGGGCTGCCGTGCGTCAGGTGCCCGCCATCGGTCAGATCCATGGCCAGCACCTTATCGCCATCCTTGAGAAAGGCGCGGTACACGGCCATGTTCGCGCCGGAGCCGGAATGCGGCTGCACGTTGGCATACTCGGCACCGAACAGCTGCTTGGCGCGATCGATGGCCAGCTGCTCGATCTCATCGATGTACTGATTGCCGCCATAGTAGCGGTGCTTGGGGTACCCTTCGGAATATTTGTTGGTCAACACGCTGCCCTGCGCGGCGCGGACCGCGGGACTGACAATGTTTTCCGAGGCGATCAACTCAATGTTTTGCTGCTGGCGGCGTTCCTCGTTTTCAATCGCGCCGAAAACGGCTGGGTCATACTGTTTGAAATCCATGTGGCGGCTCCTCCTTATGGCGACTGCGGCGATTGGTCAAGACCAGTATACCAACCCCTAGAAGCGGCGTAAACATTCGGGACTCAACCCTTAATCCGATTTTTTTGAAATTTTCATGGTCCCTTCACTCAAAATTTCCGAACAAAAAAGCCGCACGTAGCGGCTGAAGACTCAGGCTGGCTGATCCGGATCAAAATGGTCGTTGCCCGCCGACTTGTTCAAGCGGTTCATGTACGCCGTACCCAGGCCCTCCTGACCAAACGCCTCGGCCAGGATGACCGTGACCGTCGGGTGCAGGTCAAACCACCGCAAACCGGCAAACAGGTTGTGCGTCGCCGAGGTGACATCCCGCCCCAAACTGTACGTCGGCACGGCAGAAGGGACATCCGTCAGCAGGTCGTCGGTGGCCAGAACGCCAAACGGCTGTCCTTGACGCTGTGCCCACTTGAGCGCTGCGGGAAAATCGGCAGGATGGTCCACAATCACGACCTGGGCGCTCGGTGCGTAATGCTTGTACTTCATCCCTGGCGCCTTTGGGGTCTCTTGGGCGCCGACCTTGTGGTGGTCGGACTGCACCTCACCGATTACCGGCGCCAGCAGCTCCGGAGTGATTTTCCCCGGACGCAGGATTGCCGGCGGGGTCACGGTCATGTCAATCACGGTCGACTCAACGCCCACGGTGGTCGGCCCATCGTCTAGGATCCCGGCGATTGCGCCGTCAAAATCGTGCAGGACATGTTCAGGGCGGGTCCCACTGGGCTTACCAGAGATGTTCGCTGACGGGCCAACGATTGGCCGGCCGGCAAGCGTGATCATCTGGCGCGTCAACGGGTTGGCTGGCATGCGAAACGCGGCCGTCTGCAAACCGCCGGTGACGACCATCGACAACTTGCCTGGCAAAATATTTAAGATGATGGTCAGCGGCCCTGGCCAAAACTCATCCATCAACTTTTTGGCCGCTGGCGTGATGGTCGCAAACTGCGCCACCATTTCAGGCCCGGCTACCGTGACAATCAAGGGGTTGTCCGCCGGGCGGTGCTTGGCCTGAAAGACTTTCTCCGCCGCCTTGGGATCGGTCGCATCAGCGCCAAGCCCGTACACCGTTTCGGTGGGAAACGCGACTACTTCGCCGGCCTTAATTAACGCTGCCGCCTGCGCCACTTCATCTTTTTCAAATACTTTGGTTTCCATCGTTGTGCTCCTTTAAACCCAATTAGAATTGAAGCTTCACCATCCGCGGCTGCCCTGCCATGTCGTGTTTAAACGTCGCCTGCACATGCGGCAGCCGCTCGCTAAACAGCTGTGCAAGTGCGGGCTGCTGACGATAGCCGAACTCAAGGTAAGCGGCACCCCCTGGCGTCACGTGTGCCTCGATCTGCTCGGCAAACCGCTGAAACAGTGCCAGCCCATCATCATCGGCGAATAACGCCAAGGCCGGCTCGTACTTCAGCGTGCTTTGATCCATCACTGGCGTCTCCGCCCGACTAATGTATGGCAGATTGCTGATCACGAAATCAAACCGCTGAGGCAAGGATAAAAATAAATCACTTTGAACAAACTGCACGCACCGAGCCAGCCTGGCCGCATTTTCATTGGCCACCGCAAGCGCAGCGGCGGAAACGTCGCTAAGCGTCATCGCGGTGTGCGGCAGCTGCTTGGCCAGCGTGAGGCCGATAGCTCCGGAACCGGTACCCAAATCCAGCCCAGTGCGAGCCGTCCTCTGGTCCGCAGCCGCCCACGCGACCAACTCTTCCGTCTCAAACCGCGGAATTAACACTGCCGGCGTCACCTTGAACAGATCGCCGTAAAACGGTGCCACCCCAACAATGTACTGCGCTGGCTCGTTGCGCCCCAGCCGCGCGACATCTTGTTCAAACTGGGCAAGGGCTGGGGCTGGCAGCTCATCCCGGTCGTGAAGCCGCAACTGACTGGGGGTAAAATCAGCTCGCATTTCTAGCACATACCGCGCCCCATCCGGGTCAACGCCTTTGGCTGAAAGCACAGAAGACGCCCACCTGAGCGCCTCCCCGTATGTTTTACTCATCGATTTGTTCCATCTTGTTGGTCTGATCTTGAACGATCAGTGCGTCGATGATCTCATCGAGTTCGCCGTTCATGATCCGGTCCAGCTTGTTGAGCGTGAGACCAATGCGATGATCCGTCACCCGGTTTTGCGGGTAATTGTAGGTGCGGATGCGTTCGGAACGGTCCCCGGAGCCGATAGCGGTCTTGCGCTTTTCAGCGTACTCGCTTTCGTTTTGGCTTTCGTAGTAGTCGTAAACCCGTGAGCGCAGGATCTGCATCGCTTTGACGCGGTTTTGCTGCTGGCTGCGCTGGTCCTGCATGGTCACGACAATCCCGGTCGGCAAATGCGTCATCCGCACGGCTGAGCTGGTTTTGTTGATATGCTGACCACCGGCACCACTGGAGCGGTAGACGTCGGTGCGGATATCCTTGGGGTCGATTTCCAGATCGACCTCATCATACTCGGGCATGACCCCGACCGTCGCCGTCGACGTGTGGACCCGGCCAGCGCTTTCGGTCACGGGCACGCGCTGCACGCGGTGCGCCCCGTTTTCGTACTTCAGCTTAGAATACACGTTTTGCCCCTGAATCAGGACGGACACTTCTTTGTAGCCGCCAACTTCCGTGGGGTTTTCGTCGATGATCTCGGTGGTCCAGCCCTGGCGCTCGGCGTACTTCATGTACATGGACAACAAATCGCCCGCAAACAGGCTGGCTTCATCGCCGCCGGCCGCGCCGCGAATTTCCATGATGATGTTCTTATCGTCATTAGGGTCCTTCGGCAGCATCAGCGTCTTGATTTCTTGTTCAAGCTGCTCCAACTGAGGGTTAAGGTCATTCAGATCCTCTTTGGCCAGCTCGGTGAGGTCCTCATCCTTGCTTTCCCGCAGCACTTCCTCGCTTTCGCTGATGTCCTGCTTCACTTGTTTGTATTTCTTGTAGGCGGCCACCACGTCGCGCATCCCGCCTTCCTCTTTGGAAAGCTCAAGGTAGCGCTTGGTGTCATTGATAACCGCCGGGTCGGAAAGCAGTTCTTCCAGCTCCTCATAGCGGCCAATCAGCCCGTCTAACTGGGTAAAAATCTTATCCATAAAATTCCTCCATTAAAATGACCACGACGCCTGGTCTAGGCTTTCAGCTTTTCCGGCGGGAAGTAGTAGTGGTGCCGGCAAACCGGAAAATAAGCCTCATTACCGCCGATCATGATCTGCTCGCCTTCGTACACCGGCTTGCCGGCATGCACCCGCAGGTTCATAGTCGCCTTTTTGGCGCAGAACCAGCAGATGGTTTTCATTTCCTCGATTTTATCCGCGTAGGTCAGCAGATACTTTGACCCCTCGAACAGTTCGTTGCGAAAATCATTCTTCAGCCCAAATGCCATCACTGGAATGTGCAGCTCGTCAACGACTCGTGCGCACTCAAAGACGTGGTGCTTCTTCAGAAACTGCGCCTCGTCGATCAGCACACAGTAAGCATGCGGATCGAGCTTGGACACGAGGTCGAAAATGTTCGTGTCATCGTCGATGGCCTTGGCCGGCCGCTCCAACCCGATGCGGCTGGAGATAATGCCGACGCCTGAGCGGTCGTCCACCGCAGAGGTCAAGATGATGACGTTCTTGTGCTGCTCCTCGTAGTTATGCGCGACTTTTAAGATCTCAATGCTTTTGCCTGAGTTCATCGCACCATAGCGGAAAAACAATTGTGCCATAAGGGCCTCCCTAGGCAGGAAAACACCCTGCCGCTTAAAATTCACCTTATCCAGTATAACGGAATCTTTACCATAATAACATGGTCCCAGGCAGAATCGCGGGGCGGCTATGCTATGATAGTAGCTGCAAAACTAAAAGAGAGAGGCCTTCGACATGCCATCTTTAAAAAGCCAATTCGCGATCGCGGCCGGGCGCCTGAGCTACTGGTACCTGCACAAGTTCCGCCACGGCGGCTCTGCCTACCCGGGCAAGCTCGCGACCAAAATCGACCCGGACGTGCTCGCCAGTTTGGGCCAGGACCGCGACACCATCATCGTCACCGGCACTAACGGGAAAACCCTGACCACCGCGCTGATCGTCAAAGTGCTTGCCCAGCAGTACGACGACATTTTGACCAATCCCACCGGCTCAAACATGCTGCAAGGGATCATTGGCGCCTACTTTGCCCACAAAGAAAAGCCTAACGCCAAGCACAAAATTGCCGTCCTCGAAGTCGACGAGGCCAACGTGGCACCGGTCGCCCGCTACCTGCACCCGAAGGCCTTCGTCATGACCAACATCTTCCGCGATCAGATGGACCGCTACGGTGAGTTTTACACCACCTACGCCAAGATTCTGCGCGGCGTGAAAGCCAACCCCAAGGCGCTGGTCATCGCCAACGGGGACGCGCCTATTTTTTCCTCACGGGAGCTGGAAAATCCGCTGCGCTACTACGGCTTTGCGCTCGCAGAAGACGCCGAAAAGGACATCAAGGCCCCGGCCAATACCGACGGCGTGCTCTGCCCGGTGTGTGAGCACATTTTGCACTACCATGGCATCACCTACTCGAACCTGGGCAGCTTCTTCTGCCCGAACTGCGGCTTCAAGCGGCCAGTGCTGAATCACCAAGTCACCGCGGTCACCGAGCAGACCCCGACGGCCTCAAAGTTTGAAATCGACGGCCACCCCTACCGCTTGTCGGTTGGCGGGACCTACAACATTTACAACGCCCTAGCCGCCTATGCAGTGGGCGCGGAGTTCGGCATCACCCCTGAGCAGATCGCCAAGGCCTTCAGCTACGACGAAAAAGTCTTCGGCCGCCAGGAACAGATCAAGATTGGCCAAAAGAACGTCACCTTGATCTTGGTTAAAAATCCGGTCGGACTCAACGAAGTCCTGAGCATGATCCAGCGGCAAAATCAGCCGTTTGCCTTCGCCATGCTGCTCAATGCCAATTACGCAGACGGCACGGACACCTCCTGGATCTGGGATGGCAACTTGGAGCAGCTGGTTCAAAGCGGTCTGGCCACCTCTTACATGGTCGGCGGCGAGCGCTACAAGGACATCGCCTTCCGCATGCAGGTGGCAGGCGTTGACCCGGCGGTCTTGACCACCAAGCCCAACTTGGATGACGTCATCGCCTACCTGAAAAACGTCCAGGAAGACCAAATCTACCTGCTCGCCACCTACACGGCGGTCTTGCAGATGCGAGAAAAATTCAGCCAGGCCGGCTTGATCAAAGCAGGCTTCTAACTGTTAACACTCAAAAGCCCCGCTGCCAGCGTGCTTCCGAAACTCGGAACGCACTGACAGCGAGGCTTTTTAGGCGACAATTATTCTTCTTCGCCCGGGGTGGAAGTGATCATCATCATCTTGCCGGTAAAGGTCCAAGACTTGATCTGGTTGGGAATGATGAAGTGGGTGCCCTTCTTGATCGGGTAGGACTGACCATCCGCTTCGATCGTCCCTTCGCCGTCCAGCACGGAAACCAGGGTGTAAGGCGCCGTTGGGGTCTGGGTCAGCTTGCCATCCAAGTCGATCTTGTAAACGGAGAAGAACTTGGAGATTGGTGCGGTGACAAACGTGGTGATTGTCGCGTCATCCTTCTGCTCACTGGTGATGTTGAGCTTCGGATCCTGGCTCGGTACGGTGGTGGTGTCAATGCTCTGCTGCAAGTGCAGTTCGCGCTTCTTGCCATCCTTGCCCACGCGGTCGTAATCGTACAGACGGTAGGTGGTGTCTGAGCTCTGCTGCGTCTCCAGCACCATGATGCCCTTGTTCAGCGCGTGAATGGTGCCGCTTGGAACGTAGACAAAGTCGCCGGTTTTGACTGGCACCTTGCGCAAAAGTTTGTCCCACTCGCCCTTGTGGATCATGTCGGCGAGCTCTTCGCGGGTCTTGGCGTGGTGGCCGTAAATCAGGTACGAGCCTGGTTCGGCAGAAATGACGTACCAGCATTCCGTCTTGCCGAGCTCACCTGGGCGCTCGTGCGCGGCAGCGTAGGCGTCATCCGGGTGGACTTGGACCGACAGGCTGTCGTTGGCATCCAGGATCTTCGTCAGCAGCGGGAAGACCTTGGCCTTTTGATGGCCAAAGTAGTCCTGGTCTTCTTTCCACGCGACGTCGAGGGTCTTACCCTTCAGCGGGCCGTTAGCGATCACGTCAGGGCCGTTCGGATGCGCTGAAATGGCCCACAGCTCGCCGATCTTGCCGTCTGGGATCTTGTAGCCAAACTCGGTTTCAAGCTTGCGCCCGCCCCAGATCTTTTCGTGAAATACGGGTTCTAGAAAAATTGGTTCCGTCAATGAAATTTCCTCCCCATTACATTTCTATCAATGCATTTATCGAATCCAGTTTAACACAGCGGCCAGTGTCATGAATGCGCCGCCATGAAATTCGCAACTAATTCGTCGCGCAGGGTCAAAAACGCCAAGTTGGGCTGTGGGTGCACCCGGTTGGCCAACACAATCAGCGCCTCTTTTAGCTGCGGCTGAATCAGCCAGAACGTGCCGGTGTACCCGGTGTGGTACAGCCAAAGCCGATGGCCGGCGTCCTCACGCAGGTCCCAGCCCAAACTGCGGCCAAGGTGATTGGTAGTCTCGTCTTGCAAGATGGTCGCAAACGCGCGCGGCCAGGCGGCACTTTGACGCTGGCCAAGCGCAAATTCGCTGAACCGGATCAAGTCATCCAGGCTGGCAAACAGGCCCGCTGAACCGCTGTGCTCGCGGAGAATCGCGGCTTTGGGATCGTGCACGAGGCCTTGGCGCAAGCCGGCCTCAGGAGAATAAGTCGTCGGCACGCAGCGGCTGGGTTCGGGGCTGAAGGTCGCACCTGTCAGCCCCAGTGGGGTCAGCACGCGCTGCTGAATCAGCGGCTGGATCGGCGCCTGGTAAATATTTTCCAGCGCCCAGCCGACTAAAAGCAAGTTCACATCACGATAAACGACCTCTCGATCGCATTCGGTCGTCACCTTCAGTTGCGAGATCAGCGCCTGGCGCAGGGCCTTGGGCGCAAGCTCATCGCGGTGCGGGATGTAACCTTCTAGCCCCGAGGTGTGCGTGAGCGCCTGCCGGAAGGTCGTCGGCTGGTGAAATTCGGGCAGATACCGCCGGATTGGGTCATCAACGGCGACTCGCCCTTCGTCTACCGCCTGCAAAAAGACTGTCGTGGTGCCAATCACCTTGGTCAAAGACGCCAGGTCATAGAGTGCGCCCGACTTCAGCGGGGTGGGAGCCGGGACCCAGGTGGCCTCGCCTGCCACCATCAAAGTCTGAACGCCGCTATGCAGCCATGCGGCGCTCACCCCTGGAGCGGTTTGCTCTTCAATAATTGCCGATACTGCCTTCATTACATCCATCAGTCCGCCTCCAATACGCCCTAGTATACCGCGCCTAACAAAAAGCCGACCAGTGTTGGTCGACTGTCGTCACGCGATTGAAAACCAGAGCGTCAGGTGATTCGGGCCATCAATCATCAGGTAATCATTGACGGCATCGTACTTGAAATCCGTCCACCCGCGTGTTTGAAGGTTGAGCTTAAGCAGATTCATCATGCTGTGATTAGGAATGATCACACTGACATAATGGGCCCCGACAGCCTTGGCCGGCCTTGGTCCAATCGCGCGTTTGATGACCTCAATGCCAAAATGCATGGTGTTGTCGCCAATCGTCAGATAAGCCCAGCTGGCCGTTTTCTGTTGCAAGATAAACCCCAGCGTGTGTTGGACATGATCGACCGTTTCATCCAGCACCGCCGTTTCCACCACCAGCCGCCCGATGAACGTCGGCGGCGGCAAAATTGGGGCGCGCGCAGGCGGCTTTGGCAAACGGGGCGAGGGCATGGGCTTGCCCGCCGCGTCTGTAAAATTGTACCCGTGCCCAACCACCAGGCGCGGCCCTTCATCGTACTCAAGAATGACCCCGGTCCCTTCCGGATCAGTCAACCGCACGCCGCGGCTAAAGCCCGTTTTAAACCACCCGCTGACCGGCACGCCCTGGGCCTTAAGCCACGCCACTTGCTTGAGCACCACCGGCAGCGTCGGCACAGACAGCGCAAAGGCACTGAGGCCCGCAGTCGGCTTACTCGCCATGGTGCCGCCGTCTTCCAGCAGTAACAGCACCCGATGATTGGCCTGAAGCCCCAGCAGCACCTGGTGGCGGCCGTCCTGCAAGATCTCCAGGCCCAACATTTTCACGTACCACGTCCGCATCACGCTCAGATCGTGCACTCGCAGCGCCACAAAGCCAATACGCGACGAGGGATTCAGCATCATCTGTGTCATCTGCTCACCTCCTGCCGATTTGGTTTATAGCATAAGCGAGTTTGCCAAAAAGGGCACGGATTTTGACTCGCAGCAAAAAAACTCCCACCAAGCGAACAAGCCGCTTGGTGGGAGTTATTCGTCCCTCTTTTAAATTGTGGTACTGCCACTGAACTGACTGTTATACAGGTCAGCATAGAAGCCATTTTTCGCCATCAAGGTGTCGTGGTTACCAGTCTCAACAATCGAGCCGTGGTTCATCACGATAATGTTGTCGGCATCGCGAATCGTCGACAGCCGGTGGGCGACCACGAAGCTGGTGCGGCCCTTCAGCAGGCGACTCATCGCGTGCTGAATGTGCACTTCGGTCCGTGTATCAACCGAACTGGTGGCTTCATCAAGGATCAGGATCTCAGGATCGGCGACAAACGCCCGGGCAATGGTCAATAGCTGCCGCTGCCCTTGCGAAATGTTGGACGCGGATTCGTTCAAAACCGTGTCGTAGCCCTTCGGCAGCTGGCGAACAAAGCTGTCCACATGGGCCGCCTTGGCCGCATTGAGAATCTCTTCGTCAGTCGCGTCTTCGCGGCCGTACTTCAGGTTGTCCCAAATGGTGCCGGTGAAGAGCCAGGTGTCCTGCAGGACCATCGCGTAGTGCTTGCGGACATCCTCGCGCGTCATGTCACGAATGTCTGTGCCCCACATTCGAATGGAACCACCGCTGACATCGTAGAAGCGCTCGAGCATGTTGATGACCGTGGTCTTACCGGCCCCAGTCGGCCCAACAATGGCAATCATCTGGCCCGGTTCAACGGTCAAGTTGTAATCCTTCATCAGAATTGGGCTGTTTTGGTAGCCAAACTTGACGTGATCCATGACCAGCGGGTGCTTGTCGCCTTCGATTGGCGTCACGCCAGACTCAATGTCTTCCATCTCGGGCTCGTCGATGACCTCAAAGACACGCTCAGCCGAAGCAATCGTGTTTTGAATGGTGTTGGCCAAGTTGGCCAGCTGCGAAATTGGCTGGGAGAACTGCTGGGTGTACTGCAGGAAAGCCTGCACGTTCCCCAGGGTGACTGTTCCGTTAGAAACCGAGATGCCACCGAAGATCGCCACAAACACGTACCCGAGGTTATTCAGGAACGTCATTAGCGGCATGATAATCCCAGAGACAAACTGCGCTTTCCAGGCCGAATCATAAAACGCCTGATTTTCCACTTCGAAGGCCTTCATCGCGTCTTCTTCGCGGTTGAACGACTTCACGATGACTTGGCCGGCGTAATTTTCTTCGACATAGTTGTTGAGCAGCCCAAGGGCCTTCTGCTGGCCGGCAAAATACTTCTGCGAACGCGGCGCAACAATGCCCACGATGACCAGACTCAGCGGGATCGTGACGAGCGCGATCAGCGTCAGCTTCCAGGAAATCGTCAGCATCATCCACAAGGTCCCAATGAACGTGAAGGTACTGGTGACCAGCTGAGTCAGACTCTGCTGCAGCGTCGAGGCAATGTTATCCATGTCGTTGATGGCACGGGACATGATATCCCCATTGCTGTGCGTGTCGTAGTAGTTGATCGGCAGCCGCTGCATCTTGGCCTTGAGCTCCTTGCGCAGGTCGTAAACCGTGCGCTGAGAAATGCGGGTCATGATGAACTGCTGCATGAACGAGAACAGTGCCGACGCCAGGTACATGAAGATCACAAGGATCATGATGTCCTTGATCTTGTCAAAATTGATTGGGAACTGGCTCATCGGGATGCCCGCTTTTTGCTGCGCGACCCCTTTCATGTAACCCTTAAAGATTTCCGTGGTCGCTTCCCCTAAAATCTTCGGCGTGCGGATCTGGAAAATCGTGGAGGCGATGGCAAAGAGCATGACCACCACAATCCCAATCAAGCGGGATTTCATATAACCAAACAGGCGGAAGGTGGTGCCCCAGAAATTCTTCGGCTTTTCGACCACGCCGCCGCGAGCGCCTGGTCCATGACCGCCGCCTGCTGGCCTGGTTGAAGTTGTGCGATTCGTTTCAGCCATTATTTTTCATCCCCTTCGCGAATTTGTGAGTTAACAATTTCCCGGTAAGTCTCGTTGTTGGCCTTCAGCTCGGCGTGCTTGCCGCGGCCAACCATCTGGCCGTTGTCCAGCACGACGATCGTGTCGGCATCGGCAACCGTCGACACCCGCTGACCGACAATGACCACAACGCGCTGCGAAATCTTTTCGTCGTCCTTGAGCGCCTGCCGCAGCTCGGCGTCCGTCTTGAAGTCCAGCGCAGAAAACGAATCATCGAAGACGTAAACGGCCGCGTCTTTGATCAGCGCTCGCGCAATCGCTAGACGCTGCTTTTGGCCACCAGAGAAGTTATCCCCGCCCTGTTCGACTTTGTAGTCCAACCCTTCCGGATTGGCCGCAATGAAGTCTTTAGCCTGGGCCACTTCCAGCGCGTGCCAGATTTCGTCGTCCGTCGCGTCATCGTTGCCGTACTGCATGTTGGAACGGACCGTCCCGGAAAAGAGGTTGGCCTTTTGCGGCACAAACGCAATTTTGCGGTGCAGTTCGGCCAGATCCACGTCCTTGACGTTCATTCCGTTCACTTTGACTGCCCCTTCTTCCACGTCATAGAACCGCGGAATCAGGTTAACCAAAGTACTTTTACCAGAACCGGTACCGCCAATAATGGCTAGCGTCTGGCCGGCCTTCATATCGAAATCGACGCCTTGCAGCGCTGGCTCCTCGGCCTCGTGATAACGAAACTGCACATGGTCAAACTGAAGCTCGGGAGTGGTCTCCGCAAAAGGTGTTGGGTTGGCCGGCGACTTGACCGTCGTCGTTTGGTCCAGCACTTCATTGATCCGGACCGCCGAAGCCTGCGCCCGGGGAATGAAGACGAAGATCATCGACAGCATCATGAAGCTCATCAGGATCTGCATCGCGTAGGTAATGAACGCGATCAGGTTCCCAGTTTGCATCGCTTGGGCCGCGATCAGATGGCCGCCCCACCAGTCGATGGCAATGTTGGTCCCGGACATGATCAGCGTCATGACCGGCATCATCATCGCCATGATGGAAAAGACCTTCACGGCGTTGTTGGTGTAATCCTGGTTGACCCCTTCAAACCGGTCCTGTTCGAATTGGTCCTGCCGAAACGCCCGGATAACCCGGACCCCGGTCAGGCCTTCGCGAAAGACCAAGTTGATGTTATCGGTTTTTTGCTGCATGCCGCGGAACAGCGGCACGGCAAACTTCATCACAATCCCGATGAAAATCGCCATGATTGGCAGCACCACCAGAAAAATCAACGTCAGGGTGTGGTTCTTCTGGTAAGCCAGGAAACTCGCGCCGATCAGCATGATTGGTGCCATGATCATCATGCGCAAGATCATGACCCAAACGTTTTGAATCTGCGTCACGTCGTTGGTGGTTCGGGTGATCAGACTGCTGGTCCCAATTTGGTCCATTTCATCATGGGAGTAGTTGATGACCTTGCGATAAACGTCAGAGCGAATGCGCTGGCCCAATTTCTGGGACACGCGCGCCGCCAGAAAGACGTTGCAGATGGCGGCTAAGGCACTGATGACCGCAAAGGCGATCATTTTGAACCCTTCCTGCCAGATGTAGTTAATGTTGCCGGTGGCGACCCCGTTATTGACGATGTCGGCAGTCAAGTTAGGCAGGTAGAGGCTGGTGATGACCTGAATGATCATGAACACCACCGCCCCGGTGATCTGCGCGGCTGACACCCGGCCTTTGGCTAATTTAATCATGTACTTCCTCCTCTGCTATCGCGACGCCGTACTGGAGCCAGTTCAGCATCTTTGCCATTCGCGCCTTCAGAGCGGTCGTGGTCACGTTCTCACCGTTTTTGCGGCGGCTGTAATAATAACCGATTGATTGCATAAAGACCCACATCACCTGCCGAAACAGCATCGCGACGTCCTCGTCGGATTTGACCTTTAGCTTGCTACGATCAAGGTGTTCCAGTGTGTAGTCAAGAAACACTTTTTTATGCGGCTGCGCGGGTGCCGTCTTTTTGGGCATCGAGCTAAAATGTGCCGCGTTATGGAAGTCCATATACAAAAAGACGTTGGCATAAAACTCGCGGTGCGGCCCCTTCAGCAGCTTCTCGACGGCTTTGTCAAAGAAATCTGCCGCCATGCCAAACAAATCCCCGTCATGGGCTTGCATGACCTGCTTGTACAGGTCTTCAGTCTGCGTGCGGGTCCGGTCCAGCAAATAAAAAAAGATGTCGCTTTTATCTTCAAAATACTGGTAAAAACTGCCGCGCGGAATGCCGGCGTCCTTAATGATATTCGAGATGCTCGCGTCTTGGAACGACGCGCGGGAGAACTCATCATAGGCCGCCTTGATCAGCCGTTTGCGTTTCGGTTCCGCCAGCCGGAAAAATGTTGGTTTTGGCATACGGACTCCTTTCTCAAAAATGACATTATGTCATGTGACAACTTGTCATTATACGCGCTCCCGGTCAAAAAACAACCGTGATTTGACTCGTTTTCAGAAAATGTTGGCAAAAAAACGCTCCGCGGTCGCAGCACGAGCGATCGCGGAGCGGAGCAGAGGTTAAGCATGATCTGCGGGCACTGCTGTCGGCCCGGCAAGCGCCAGAATCTGCTTTGGGGCGGTCAGGTTAACACCGCGCACCACCCACTGGTCGCCGGTCACATCAACCCGCGTGACAGACGTGTTTTTGAGCAGCGTCACCGGCAGCTGGTCTGGGGCCAGCTCGTAGACCAACGCGCTCAAACTAACGCCGTGGGCCACGATCAACACATTGGCATCAGGCTGATTGGCGGCGACGATTTCGGCGAAGGCTTGACGAACGCGGGCAATCAGCTCATCCAGCGTTTCCGCTTGGCCAGTGTCATCCATGGCGTGAAAGTTGCGCACCAGCGTGCGAAATTGTGGGGCATCCAGCCACATTTTGGCAAAGGCGCGCACGCCAAAGCGCTTCGTCGTTTTGCGCATCAATTTCATGTTGCTCATGCCTTCGTTGCCACCGAAGTAGTATTCGCGCAGCCCGGCCTTTTCCTGAAGCACCGGCGCGTCCGCATGCTCAGCCAGGATAGCCTTGGCCGTCTCAATGGCGCGTCTGCGATCAGAGCTGTACGCCGCATCAAAGTGAATCGGCTTGAGCAGGTCACCCAGGGCCGCGGCGGCCTCCTCGCCTCTGGCAGTCAGCTTCGCATCAGTCACCCCTTGCAGCTTCTGGGCCCGGTTCATCTCGGTTTCACCGTGTCGCACCAGGTACAAATGAACGGTCATCTAAAGGCCCCCTTTCTATACTTTCCACTAGTTCCATGTTATCATATTCGGCAGTAATTCCACTCAGGCTGAAGACGGAGGTAGCTGGTTTGGACCTGGCAACGCAAGTACTCACATACATTAAAACGCATCCGCAGCAAACCACCATCATTCGCCGCGGCTACCAAAACACGATTGGCTTCCGGCTCAAAGACACTCTGATTTTTCCCGACCTGCACGAATGGTTCCCGGAAAATCGACTGAATGCCTTCCCGCTGGCAAGTGAGTTCCTGTCGCATCACCGCCGCTTGGTGCATTGGCTGGCCGAAGTGATCGATCCGGACGAGCCGCCTGAGCCCAAGGCCATCTGGCTGACTTTCAGCCATGTGACTGCCGCCAAATTCCTGTACGTTGAGGTCTCCTTTGAATAAGCAAATCGCGGCGCTGCGCACGCGCGCCGTACAGGCGGCCATTATGGCAATGCTGCTTTGGGCCATGCGCATCTTACTCAATTGGCCGTGGTTGCTGTTCGTGGTTCTGGCTGCCATTGTGTATGGGCTCTTCTGTTTCGGCTACGCGATTTTCCTGTGGACCATTCGGAAAAAATAAGATTCAGGCCACTGGGTCTGAATCTTATTTTTTTGCCTTCTTTTTGCGCCCTAAGAAGACGTAATCGGCAAGTGAAATCAGCAGCGCGACCACAATCAAGATCTTGGTCCAAGTGGGGCCGAGCGACCCTCGCATGAGCCACACCACAATCAACAGCACTAAGGCGATGATTTGGTCGATAAACTGCTGCACGTAATGGTTCGGGTCTTGTTGATTGGCCATGACCAGCCTCCTCATTTTATCTTCAGTATTTTAGCACGGATGAACGCCCGTTGTCTGCCGCTGGCGGTATACTACAAGCAAACGGGAGGCGATTTGAATGAACATGGCGATCACACACGACCAGTTTCAGCTGATCAAAGCTGGCTCCAAAACCATCGAGGTGCGGTTAAACGATGCCAAACGCCGCCAGCTGCGGCCGGGCAACCACATTACATTCACCGATTTGACCACGGGGGCAGAGCTGCGCGTGCAGGTGTCCGCCATTGATCACTTCGCCAGCTTCACGGCGCTTTACACGGCTTTTCCCGGGCCTCAGGTCGGCGCGGCCGTCAATGATTCAGTGGCCAAGATGACACAGGACACGTATCAGCACTATAACCCAGCGCAGGAACGGGCCACCGGTGTGCTGGCCATCCATATCAGTCTAAACTGAGCCGCCGGCCAAACTCGGGTCGGCAAGTTCAGGCCTTGAAATTGCCCGGCCGATACTTGGTGCCCTTGACCAGTTTGAAGTCGGACTTCAACCCGTTGGTGATGTACACCTTATTGTTATTGGTGACAAAAATTGCTTCAATGTCTTGATGGCGCTTCTTGTTCATATAGGCGAGCCCACCATTCAGTCCCTTGTCAAACGCGGCGTTGGACAGCGCGTCGCCATCAACGCTTTGCTTGGACACAATGGTGACCGAGGCGAGATTATTGTCATAAGGATACCCGGTTTTGGCGTTAAACAGGTAGATGTACTTATGGCCATGCGACATGAGGTACTGCTCGTATGTCCCGGCGGTCACCACTGACATGTTGGCCGCGTGAATCGTGCCCAGCGGGGTGCCGCGACTGGCCTTGGGGTCTTGAATCCCCACGGTCCACTTGCGGCCCGGGGCCTTAGGCGAGTGTCCCATGACGATGACGTTGCCACCCAGGTCAATAATGGCCGTGGTGACACCGTCTTTTTTCAGCGTCCGCCGCACTTCATCTGCGACCCAGCCCTTGGCGATCCCGCCAAAATCCAGGCGCATCCCTTTTTTCGTCAGATAAACCGTCCGCTGCTTGGCGTTGAACTGAACGTCTCGCCAGTTGACCAGGGGCAGTGCCGCGGTGATTTCCGCGGGCTTGGGAACTCGGGCGCCAGGCAGACCAATTTTCCAAAGATTGGTCACCGCCCCGATGGCCATGTCGAAGCTGCCGTTGGAATTCTCGGAAAAATACTGGGCCTTTTTCAGCAGCGGCCAAAAATCCTTGGGCACCCGCACCGGTTTGATCCCGGCGTTGGCATTGATCTTGTCCAATACCGAGCCACTGCGGGTCAAAGTGGCCTCACTGTCGATATGACGGATTGTTTTCAGCCCGTCCTTGACCGCTCCTTGCTTGCCGCTGTCGTACACCGTGACCTTGCAGATGGTGCCCAGCGAAAACTCACTGTCCGTGTACGGATTGTTGGGCCGCAGCTTGGGCGCGGCCTGCTTCTGACCGCAGCCGGTCAGCAGCAGGCCTGCCACCCCTGCGGCCAATAACGCCGCGCAACGTTTGATTTTGATCATGCTGATCCCTTCTCACTCACAAGTCTAACCGCCGGCATCCCCGTCCTCGCCAGCATTAAAAAAGCCGGACAACGTTGTCCGGCGGGATTGGGTAGATAGGGAACAGAATTCCTTTCACAAGCCATTCATTGGTTGTTGGTATAATGCTATTCTTGCTTGTGCAATTTCTTCCGCCACTCTATTTCCACTCTATAAGTTGACGTAACGAGCAAACTTAGACGCAATTTTTGACTTAGATTCATCGGTGACCGACGTGTAAATGTCCATGGTGGTTGCAAGACGCTTGTGTCCAAGTTGAGCCTGAACTTCCTTAGCCTCGATATTGCCCGCATGCGCCAAAGTGGCGTATGTGTGTCTGAACCCATGAACGGTTATCCGTTTCAGCGGATTGTCGGGGTGTTTCTTGTTGTGAGCCTTGACGATCCAGTCTAGCCATTTTTGCGGATACGTTAGCTGCAATAGATCATTGGCATCTGACGTAAAAATCAACTGATCCGCGCCCACTGGCCTCATACCTACAGCAAACAGTTCTTGCCGCTGTTCCCACTGGCGGCGCTGTAGAATGCTGATTGTCTTAGGGTCAACACTCACATTCCTGTTGCTGGCGTACGTCTTTGGTGAGTTAACCATTAGCCTATATCCGTCGCCTTCTGTGACGGTTTTATTGACTGTGATCGTACCAGCCGAAAAATTAACATCAGACCACCTTAATGCTAGTGCTTCACCCCGGCGCATACCAGTAAAAGCAAGTAGCCTAAACAACGTATATGCCTTTGGGTTGTTGAATTCAGTGGCTGCTTCAAAGAACGTCTTCAATTCGTCTAACGCGTAGTAATTATCCTTCATCGTGGTTGCTGGCTTCTCTCGATCCACCGGCACAATGACTTTTACAGTTGGATTGCTGTATGCAATATCCATTCTGATCGCGTACTTGAATATGCGTGACACCATGCCTAAGAACTGACGGTACTTCGCAAAGCCAGCAGCGAACCACTCATTGATTGCTGTCTGACAGTCTAACGGGGTTATCTTTGAAAGTATCTTATCCCCGAACCGAGGCAAGATATGGAGCCTGAAATTATCCCGCGTTTTGACCCATGTCGATTCCCTGACCGTATTTTTATATTGTTCAAACCACGAATCATACACCTCCTGAAATGTTAACCGGTTTGATTCACTGAATCCGTGCCGCCGTTGGTTTTCTTCAAACCGCGCGGCTTTTATTTTTGCTTCAGATTTGGTGGCAAACCCCTGACGAGTAACCTTGTGTCGCTCGCCTGTCTTCGGATCTGATGCGGTGTATGCCTGAAATTTCCAAGCAGTGCCGCCAGATTTCAACTTGTAACGTGTAATTGATGCCATATCGTTTTCTCCTATCCGTCACGCTGGGCAGGCGGTGTTAGATTGGAGAGTTTTACTCAAATTCGAGTAAAAGGTGGCGGCCGAGTTATCGGCCATGAAATTAGTCTAAATCATCTGGTCGAATTGGGCCACCATCGCGGAACTGTAAGTCAACAAGTTTTCCGGTTTTAGACCCCACCCAGAATGGATAAATTATGAACGACGAAGTATCACCCGAAATTACGGCAGTGAAGATTGAATTGGGATAATTACCATTTGAGAACTGTTTCATATACAGATAGGCAGCTTGCTCACATATACTTTTCTTCTGGCTGTTATCCAATCTGTGTAACCAGTCTCTTGTGGATGATAGTTCTTCTTCAGTCAGCAGTGGTCGTTTCTTTGTTTCATCGGTGCGTTGCATAGGGAACCCCATGAAGAATTGGACCATGTCTTTAGACTCATTCATTTGAGTGACAACGATAAGATGTTCATTATTATTGTCAATTTTCAGCATGGGGCCCTCATTGGATGCCATTTTCTTATAGTCTTTTTCATTATAAACATATGCAATAGCCTGATGATTAATGCGTCTCTGCACGGGCATTACAACGACGTATTTATCAGATGACAGTTCAATAATATCGTTAGGTGTCACGTCTAGAAAGCTACATATTTTTTCTAAAGTGTCAAATTGAATTCCCTTAGAATCGCCACGACCAAGAACACTAAGTGTGTTCATCGAAATATGAGTTGCGTTGGCTATATCCGTTAGGGTATAGCCTTTTTTCTTTGCAGTTTCTCTTAAATTAATTGATATCAATGACAGTCCCTCCTTATAACAATGACTATACGCCACAAAAAGGTTACTGCAAGCAGTAATTTCCTGTTGACTTTATACAGTCATTTATATTACTGTATTCATGTAATAAAGAAAGGAGGCGAATTCAAATGGCTTCAATGAAAGCAGAACTAGTGTTGTCAGAAGACTTCGACAAGCAACTACAAGATCGTATTCATCAGGAAGTGATCCAAGCGGTTAGTAAGCTTGCACCACAACATGATGAGCCTAAAAAGCTGAACATCGGTCAAGCAGCGGTTTATGCCGGTGTGGCTCGTAACACACTGTTGTCTTGGACTAGAAAAGGTTTGCCGATGCAAGTGGTTGGTGGCGTTAAGCGGATCAATACCGTAGACATCGACAACTACATGAAGAACAACGGCAAATAATCACGCTGGGCAGGCGGCAAACTGTAAGCAACTTATGACAGGCGCATAGCGTCAGAAAGGCACAACATCATGATATTTAACAGAGAAACACTAGGCTTTATCGCTGAACTTGCGAATGCAATCCGTGAACTGGACGAATCAAAGACTTACCCGATCGATACCGTAGACAAAAACGGCACACATACTATTCAAGTTTCATCAACGGAATATGCGAAGAGTCTAGCCGATACCATCTTCGATGAAATTGGTCAGAAAGTTGATGATGAATTCTTCGACACTTATATGTGAGGTGATGACGATGATTAACATCATTGCGTGGCTACTAAGCCACCCGCTCACCGTCCCAGCACTCTGCATGGCGTTCCTGATCGGGGCCGTCTGCGGTGCTTACGTTCAATTCTCGGAGGACGATCGTCATGCCAAAAATGGTTAGCACAAGGTTCGGATTTCAGTGGCGAGACTACGTGCAAGCCGATGCCGAGTGTGATCGGTACTGGCAAGCGCAAAAAGCCGAAAAGCGCTCACTGATTGAAGCCACAAAAAAATCGCCAAGAGTGGCAGCTCAAGGCGAGAAAAAGACAAGCGAAAAGATCCGTATTCCTTTCTAGCTTGCCTTTATAAGTCGATTATGTCAACAAAATGGAGGCAATTAATATGGAAAAAGTTTCAACTGCTGTTAAGAAGCCGTTAGATTTGAGCGATACGTTGTATGAATTGCGCAAGGCAAAAGGATCCTTGCTCGCCCTTTGCGATGAGCTAGATGAGTTCAGTAATGTTGTTTGCCGGTTCGATGACGATCACTCGCACGACAATGCCGTGTGGGTTGCTTGTTCTGCTTCGCGTGACTTTGATACATGGAAATTTCTAATCTATTTAGCTAGAGATATTATCACCGACCAGATTGCCGCTATTGATCCCCCAGAAACTGATGAGGAGGCGAACGCATGATGACGCAACCAGACATGGAAGCAGCTCAAGACTTGCTTAGAGAGGCTAGTTCTCTACTCATCATTCTAGAAAGAGAGCTTGGGGACAAGCCATTAGAAGCATTGACCGATGCCACCGCCAATAAAGTCATCGATGCCCGGCGCATTTTGATGGAAGGCGGTGATCCCGATGCCGACAATGCTTGAGATGGCCCTCTCATACCAGCAACACGGATTTGCCGTCTATCCCCTAGCACCAGGCACCAGAACGCCGCTCAAAGGCTCACACGGGTATAAGGACGCTACCACGGACCCTAAGCAAGCCGAGGCATGGTGGGGTGAACACCCTGACTGCAATATCGGCTTAGGACTTGACGGCATGCTGGTATTCGACATTGACATGGGCCACAAGAGTGCCGCTGATGGCAATGAATCGCTGGCAAAACTAAGCGCTGATGGGCGCGCTGGCCAGATACCGTCTACCTATATTGAAACTACCCCAAACGGTGGACTTCATATGTTCTTCACCTACCCCAAGAATATCAAGCTAACTAGTCGGGCCGATCTGTTCTCCAAGTCTGGAGAGAAAACCGGTCTCGATTACACGGCGCTGGGCGTGCCTGTCTATCCCAGCATGCGAGACAGCGGCATGTATAAACCACTAAAAGGTCACAAGCTGACCACGGTTGCCCCTGCTCCACAGTGGCTGCTAGACGAGATTCAGCGCGTCAACCATCCGAACCCGAATCTGGGTTCCGCTGCTTACACAGGAAAGCGCTGGTCCGGTCGCCTGCTCGACGAGATGGTAGCCGGTACTGGAAATGGAAACCGCAACGACTTCTTAACTAGGATTGCTGGCAAGCTGTTCTTTACGGGTGCAGACCCAGTAACAGTGTATAACTTGCTGTTTACCACTAACGACAGCTACTTAGACAGCCCACTACCAGAGGCCGAAGTGAACAAGATTTTCAAGTCAGTATTGAAAGCCGAAGAGAGGAGGCGTGCCGTTGGTTAAAACAATGCCAGAAGATATTAAAGAGGAAGCTGACAAAGTGGTCAGTGTCGACTTTTCGGGCAAAGAGAAGTGGCGAGAAGAACTCAAGGTTGACGGTAACGGTGGGATCAAGAAAGATTCAGTCGTCAACCTACAACTGCTAATAGAACATGATCCTAGCTTTGCCGGAGTGATTGCATGGGACGACTTCTCAGAGTTGCTCATCAAGACCAAAGGCGCAAAAGGATTACCAATCCGCAAGGGATTCTGGACCGATGAAGACGATGCTATCGTCCGCTCATACATTGAACGCAAGCACAATATATTGTTCAGTAAGCAAAACGAACAAGACGCGATGGTCAACATTGGCAAAGAGCAATCGATCAACCCGGTTAAAGACTGGATCGAAACTGAGCAATGGGACGGTACCCCTAGAGCCGAATCTTACTTCATCGACTATCTAGGTGCCGAGGATAGCGAATATACACGCATCGTAACGCGCAAGTGGTTAGCTGGTGCAGTGAAACGTGTCTATAAACCCGGTTGCAAGTTTGAACTCGTTCCAATTCTTGAAGGCAAACAAGGACTTGGTAAGAGCACGGCTGCTCGTAACTTATTTCCGACAAAATTCAGCGATTCATTAAAATCAATGGGCAAGACGGACGAAGATTACAAGAAGCTGCAAGGCAACTGGATCATGGAGCTTGGTGAACTTTCCGCAATGAAAAAGACAGAGATCGAGTCGGCAAAGAGTTTCATTAGCGCCCAGTCTGATTCATACCGAGGGAGTTATAGCCATTACGTATATCCACATTTACGCAAGTGTGTGTTCATTGGTAGCACTAATCAACAGGACTATTTGAAAGACGCCACTGGTGAACGTCGTTTCTTCCCCATCAGATGCGGTGTTACAAAGCCGACAAAGATCGTATGGCGCAACGAAGAAAACGTGCCGAAGATCGATCATGACGTTCATCAGGTACTGGCAGAGGTCAAAACATGGGTTGATGCGGGTGAGAGTGTCTTTGCTGACGATAAGCTGATGCAACTGGCGAAACCATATCAACAGGAAGCAGAGACCGTGGACCCGATGAAAGAGGCCATTGAGGACTTCCTCAACATGAAAGTACCAGCGAATTGGGAAAAGCTGTCACTGAGCCTAAAGGCCAGCTTCTTTCACACTCATATTGACCATAACGGCGATGTTGCTACTTGGCTACAACAACACTTAGATGCCGGTGAATTACAACCACTGCAACAAACCACAACAAGAGAGATCATGGAAGTGGTGTTTGACAAGTCAGTGGATCGTTACCTGATGGGGCGTACAAACTCTGACGCAAAACGGATCAAGCTCATTATGGACAACATGCCCGGTTGGCAAGCGCAACGAATCCGTATAGCCGGAGGGCAACCGCGTGGATACGTTCGACAGTAAACTTCCTATTTTTATACGTGGCACACGTGGCACAATGCAGTAGTATCAATGCTTACAGCGATTTGATACGTGGCACAGACGTGGCACAATACGGGGCATACGTGGCACATATTAATTCCGTGCCACGCGTGTGCCAGGTATGTGCCACGTAGAATTTCAGAATTGGCACAGATAAACCCCGTTATATCAACGATGTTCCAGGTGTGCCACGTGTGCCACGTAAAAGACAAACAAGTTTAAAACTATACGCGAGGAGAAATTAAAATGACAGAAACAGCATATCGCAAAGCAGCACTTGTAGACGTTAAACACGATCGAGACAAGTGGGCTGAACTTGGGGCGCTTGTAAAAGAACACTACTTAGTTCGTAGCATGACACCAAAAGATTGGTTCATCATTGTTAAGCAACGTGAAGGCTATGAAATCGAAGTATATCCAACGTTTGAAATATCAGATGGTTTCAATTCTCACACGTTAACCTATTGAAGCGATCTCCATATGGAAGTATTAGCCACGTTGCATACCATGAACTTTGTTCCTCAGCAAGTGACACCATTAGTTCAATTGACCGCGTGATTGATCTTGCCAATGATAAGAGATATTAGGAGCGTTAATCACATGAAGAACTATTCAATTGCCCGTCTGAACAAGGCGGCTGAAATCGGTAAGACAGTGAATCACAGGACTGGCGCAGGTATTAACATCTCTACATTTGAGCCGACTGGCACCCTGTTCTATGGATCATATAACCGCACCGTTACACAGACCTACCAGATCACTGGCACAGACTTAGAGGACACCATCGCCATCGTGGTACGTCACACTGACGCACTAGACGACAGCATGATGATAAAGCTGAACAGCACACTGTACACAATTAAGTCTATTGCCTATGACGATGATCCGAACGCGTTTGATATTGTGACGCTCAAGAAGACAACCAAAGGAGCTTAGAACTATGAAAGAATTTGAAGTTGCAGGAACAGAGAAAGAGGTCAACCGCATGCTGACAGCATTCTTTGCGATTCATTCGGTAGAGGTCGAAAGCATTCAGGTATATCAGGAGCCAGCAAATAAACTTCTAGAAACGGAACACCACAAGCTAGTAGTCAGCGTCTACTATGTCGACCAGCAACAAGCAGGCGTATTGGCATGATCATGAAGCTATGTAACCACGCTGGGTGCAACACCATGGTGCCGTTCAATCAACGGTACTGTGACAAGCACCAGCCAGAACCGCGAGCGTCCGACAACGAACGCTATGCACACCGCAAAGAGATCGGTGTTCGCTACTTCCAATTCTACAAGTCCAAGTCATGGCGCAAGCTGTCGTATTCCTATCGCCTAGCACATCCGCTGTGTGAACGATGCAAGGCCAACGGCTTATACGTGCAAGCTGACGTCGTAGATCATATTGTGCCGATACGTGTGGACTGGAGCCGGCGCTTCGACGAGAGCAACCTACAAAGCCTGTGCAACGCTTGCCATGGCGTGAAGACGAAAGTCGAAGACGCCGCACACTATCCCCATCTAGTTATGGGGGCTAGGCCATGTAGTCACAGGGACCAAGCATCCCAGATTAACCATTGAAAATCAGTGATTACCGTAATTAATTATGTAAACTAGAAAATTCGTGTTATAATTAGATTAGATAAGTCTAATCCAAATTATAAAGAAAGGACGCGATAGCAATGGGCGCACCACTGAAATCTATTACCCAAATGCGTGGCACGATGAGCAAGAAGAAGCTCGCAGACCGGCGTGACATGGAAGAATCGCTGTTCACCTATCAAGAATTAGTTGAGCAGCCCCCTGCATGGCTTGATGACTATGCCGTGACCGAGTGGCAACGTATTGTGCCGTTACTCAAGAAGGACATTCCAGTGAGCGAACTGGACGCTGCCCTGATTGCCAGTCACTGCCAAGCCTATTCTGACATTCAGAAAGCGGCCGAGCTTGTAAAAGAGCAAGGCATGATGGTTGAAACCACTGATAGCGTGAAAGCCAATCCGGCCGTGAAGATGAAGCTAGATGCCACTAATCAGATGATCCGTATTGATGACTTGCTTGGCTTGTCAGTCTACAGCCGGGCTAAGTTAGCGGTGAAGAGCGAGACTAAGAAGAAGCCTGACGACCCGTTCGCGGAGTTGATAGCCCAATGAACTATGCAACTGAATATACCGACAAGGTAATAAGCGGCGACATCGTGGCCGGCAAGAAAATCAAGCAAGCTGCAAGACGTTATCGGCGGGACCTGAAAGCCAGCAAGCGCAAGAAGAACCCATGGCCGTATTACTTCGATGAGGACTTTGCCAACAAAGCCATTGAATTCATCGAACTGATGCCGGCACGTGATGGGTCACCACTCAAGTTAGAGCTGTTTCAGAAGTGGTTGATTTCAGAGCTGTTCGGCTGGCGTGATAAGGAAACCGGCAACCGCCGGTATGATCGAGCCTACATCAGCATGGCACGCAAGAATGGTAAGAGCTTCCTGATGGCTGATCTAGGTGCGTTGTATCTCCTCATGGAGAACAAGCCAGCCATGAACCGAGAGATCGTCTATACAGCCAACAGCAACGCTCAAGCACACTTAGCATTCGATATGTTGTCTAGCGGCTTACGTCAAGTTTGGAAAGTTTCTACCTCTGTGCGAGAACGTTTGAAGATTAACCGCAACGAGATCATTGACTTGCCGAGCAACAGCCGAGCCGTGCCGCTTGCGTCTGATCTGCACAGCCTAGATGGCTATCAAAGTGACTTGGCTATTATTGATGAGTTCGCCTTAGCTCGTACCGATGAGATTCTACGAACACTCAAATCTGGACAGATCAACAGTGATAACAGTTTACTAGCCGTCATCTCAACGACGGGGCCAGACATGAACGGCCCAATGTATAAGGAATACAAATTCGTTTCCAAAGTCCTAACCGGTCGCGAACAAGCTGATCGGTATTTTATTGCCATTTTTGAGCAGGATAGCAAGGACGAAGCCTTTTCACCAGAGACTTGGGAGAAGTCTAATCCCCTACTGGCTAACGCTGAAAGAGCGAGGACAATGCGGCCTAGCCTGCAAGCAGACGTGGACCTGTCAGCCAAGCAAGGAACATTGCGACCGATCCTCGTCAAGAATTTCAACATGTGGCAATCAGCTAGAGCAGACAGTTACATCAGTCTGGACGACTGGGAGAAAGCTACTATCGAGCCGCCAGACACCAAAGCAAAAGACGTGTATATCGGGCTGGACCTTTCTAAGTCTAGTGACCTGACCAGCATCTCATGGCTAGTTCCAGAAGATGGCTACCTGTATGCTGACAGCCATTCATTCGTGGGGACGAAGTACGGACTGGAAGAGAAAATCAAACGTGACGGGTTCGATTACATCAGCGGCGCCAGCCGTGGCGAGTGCAGCATTACCAAACTCGACAGCGGCATGATCGACTATGACGAGGTGCTACGCTTCATTCTCGACATGATCGAGCGGAACCACTGGAATGTGCGTGCCATCTGTTACGATCCGTGGTCGTTCGGCTACCTACTGCCAGAGTTTGAGAAACGAGACTTGCCAATGGTTGAGGTACGCCAAGGCCAGCGCACGCTGTCAATACCGACTGTGCGGTTCCGTGATGATCTCTTTAACGGCCTACTCAAGCATGCCGACAACCAACTACTAGCCTATGCGGTGAACAACGCCATTCTAAAGTATGACGCCAACAACAACCCGATCATCGACAAGGCGCACAATGCGACACGGATCGATCCCATAGCGGCTTTGATGAATGCTTACACCATTGCCATGGATCAAAACAAAGAAAGCGAGGTAGCGGACAATGACTTTTATTCGGGCGATGACTTCAGCTTTTAACGCACAGACCGTGCTATTACTGCTAGGCCTGATCTGTATCGTCACTGGTATCTGGTGGCTGTTCGGGTTTGGCGTCGGTATGTTAGCAGTCGGCACGGCCCTGATCTCCGTCGCAGTCATCATCAACTTTAACAAAGGGAGGTGAAACAATGAGCTTTTTCACGAATGACACGACACAGCCACGAGATGACAACAGCGAACCGTTCTTAGATGCGCTTGTCAGCATGACCAGCAATGACAGCGGCTTATATGTGGGAATTGGTGCTTTACGTAATTCGGATGTGTTTACGGCCGTGCGCGTGATTGCCAGTGATCTTGCAACTAATCCGATTGAATATAGTGACAAGCGTATCAGCGTGCTCCTTAACAAAGTACCCAATGACCACATGACAGCATGGTCGTTCAAGTTTGCCCTAGTGGCCAACATGCTGCTGAATGGTAATAGCTTCGCACGCGTTACTAAGAACCCTAGCGGACAAGTCACCGGCTTCGAGTTTGTTCCAAACAGCCAAATGGTGGTCAAGCAAGACGATACGACCGGCATTATCAGCTACACGTATACGCCCCAGAATGGTCGCTCACAGCGTTTAAGCGCCAGCGAGGTATTGCACTTCAAGTGCTTCACGCAAGACGGATACAAGGGCCTATCGCCTCTTTACAGCTTGCATGATGAAGTTCGGGTACAGCATGCGGGGCACAAGTTGCTCAAAGGCTTCTTCAATACCGGTGTCCAAGGGACTGGCCTACTCAAGGTGAACAAGTCCCAGCTTGATGCCAAGGCGAAGGAGAATATCCGATCAAAGTTTGAGGCTGCTAATAGCGGTGACAATGCCCTCAAGACCATCATTCTCGACAATGATATGGACTACAAGCAACTCGAAGTTAATACTGACGTGCTGAATCTAGTCAATTCTAGCGATTGGACAACGAAACAGATTGCCAAAGCGTTCGGCTTACCACTAGATCGATTAGGTATTGAGAGCGAGCACTCTAACGCCGTGCAATCAAACCTAGTCTATCTGCAAAACACGCTGGTGCAATACTTCACCTGCTTCACTAGTGAGATGGACGCCAAGCTGTCAACGGGTGACAACCGGTTTAGTTTTAACACTGACAAGCTGTTCAGTGCTGACCCCACGACGATGCAAGAACTAGCCATTAAGGGGCTGCAAGGCGGACTGCTGACCACCAATGAAGCACGCGCTAAGTTAAACTTACCCCCAATTCTCGGTGGTGATGAGATCATGGCCAGCCTGAACTATACGCCGCTAAGCAACCTTGTCACTTATCAAGATAAACAGAAAGGAAGTGCGTCAAATGAACAATGATGACGTAGAAAAGCGCCTGAACCCTGACGCTGATCTGACCGCCGCCGAACCTACCACAGCAGACGACAGTCAAGACCAAAAGGATCCAAGCACCGCACCCAATGATACACCCAAGAAGCTCACCGGCTATGCCGTAGTCTTCAATAGTCCAAGCAAGGATCTCGGTGGTTTTAAAGAAGTCGTTGATCCGCACGCATTCGACAATGTGGATCTATCAGACGTCTATATGGTATCTGATCACGATTTTAGCAAGGTCCTCGCCAGCACTAAAGCCGGCACCTTGACCTTAAACGTGGACGATAAAGGCTTGCAGTTTGAAGCAACCTTACCCGATACGACCACAGCTAATGATGCTTATAACAACGTCCAAGCTGGTAATCTGTCAGCTATGAGTTTTACTTTCAATGCTGCGCCAGACGGTGACACGTTCACTAAGGACGACAGCGGGCAAGTGATTCGTACCATCACGCAAGTAAAGAGCCTGTTTGACGTCTCACTGGTAGCTATTCCAGCGTATGACGATACCAACGTCCAAGTGGACAAACGCAGCTACACCGAGTGGCTGAAAACTAATACTGAACAACCAGAAAAGGGAGATAAAACCATGACTGAAAAAACAATTATCGACAACAAAGAACACACCGAGTCCCGCGCGTATGAAGATTACATCCGTAGCATGGGCGAACAACGTGACGGCCTGACCACGACCACTGCCGGGGCTGTCGTTCCTAAAGAAGTCATCGAAGACGTCTGGAATCTAAAGGAATCCGATTATGACCTGGCTAAATACGTCACTGTGAAGCAGGTTGGTACCCCAGTCGGCACCTACCCGATTGCCCTCACCAACAACGGCGTACTGGCCACCAAGGAAGAACTCGCCGACGTGCCAGAGATCGGTGCAACCCTATTCCGTGGTGTTGACTATAAGGTTGCTACCCGTGCTGGCAAGATCTATCTGTCTAATGAACTGGTAGAAGACAGTGAAGTTGATATTGTTGCCGAGGTTAAGAATCAACTCAAGAAGCTGGTACAAAACACGGACAATAGCAACATTATCAGCGTTCTGACTGGCAAGACGGGCACCAATGATAACTTCAAGCACATCACCGGTACCGGCTTAGACGACATCAAGCAGACGTTCAACATCGAACTGGACCCGGCGCTGTCCCTGTCTGTGATCGTTAATCAGGACGCCTACAACTACCTTGACACCCTCAAGGACAGCGAAGGTCGCTACCTGCTTCAACCCTCTATCACGGCACCATCTGGCAAGCAGCTGTTCGGTGCACCGGTGATTGTCATCGCGAATAAGGTATTGCCAACCGTTAAGGCGGGCACCTATCGGATCATCATCGGAGACTTTTCTCAAGCAATTTTCTTAGCCCAGAAGAACGAGGTCAACACCCAGTGGGAACGGTTCGACAGCTACAGCCAAGGGCTGGCCGTGGTCATTCGCAACGACTATGAAGTGGTTGATCCAGACGCTGCTCGAATTGTTGACATCACACCGGTAACCAAGCCAGCAGCTTAATGAAACAGTCTGGGGTGTACCTTGGGGTACGCCCTATTTTTATATAGGAGATGAGCACATGACTGTCACTACTGATGTCATTAAAAATAGCCTGCGTGTGCAGACTGATACTGACGACACACTCATTCAAAACTACATTACAGCCGCTCAAGACTACGTCCACAATGCGGTAGACAGCACCGCAGACATTGCCAAGATGGAAAAATACTCACAGTTCGACGTCGCCGTGGCGATGATGACCGAATTCTGGTATCAAAACCGGGGTGAGGTCAGTACAGCTAGTCAAGAACCACCCTATTCAGTGGTCAGCATGATCCAGCAGCTACGTGGCTTGTTCGCAGCAGACGTATAGTATCGATAACCAATAGATTATGATATAATTAAGACAGTCCTAGGCGATAAGCGGGTAGATCCGTTTTAACCGACGCACGGCATAGCTAACCGGTGGCGCATTTTATAGACCAGGTTACTTTTTGTCTCGCTGAAATCCAGGCAGTACAGTATCATCATTACACTAACCTCTTTGGTCATAAAAATAGCCAGTTTCTTGTTTAGCAGATCGTTCTGCTTGGGAAACTGATTACATGACTTGTCGTTTTCATCTAGCGGGCAGAAATGCCCGTTTTTTTGTGCTGATAATCCGTTATGGGCAAGAGCCATCAGGATTTAAGGTCAATCTAATTGACCTGGAACAATGGAGTTCTGGAAAAGTCCTAAGTGGCTCAAATCCACTTTGAATACGGCGCTGACAGACGCGTTCTGACACAATTTCAACGACTGTTCCTTGAGGTACGGTCGTGGCTGCACTAGACAACGAATATCAGGACCAGTTACTGGCACAAAAATAGCCGCCCATAATGGACGGCCAGAACACCTATCAATCGTGAATCGAATCTTGCAATTTATCTCCAGCCTTGTCAATCCCCTTAGCTGCCCAAATTGTACCAGCTACCAAGACACCACCAACAAGAAAAGTGCTTGCTACCATGAACTTAAAAACCGATTTTAAAGCGTCCATAGTCCGACCTCCCGTCAGTCTTTAGATCTGCCAACAAAGAAAGATACAACAGCGACAATAATAACTGCTCCGACTATCGATGGAATTATGGCCATTCCAGCCAACTGAGGACCCCAGTGCCCAAGGAGTGCTTCCCCTAAAGAGGAACCGACAAGGCCAGCAACGATATTTGCAATCCAGCCCATAGACTTGCCCTTGCTTGTAATCGCACCTGCAATAGCGCCGATTATTGCGCCAACAATTAAAGCCCAAAGAAAATGCATGATAATTCCTCCTTTTTGGTAATATTGTCTCTATAGACGAACACAGTATAACATGCAGTAGCAACAATAGATAATAAAATAGCCGCCCATAATGGACGACTTTCTTGGGTAGCTAGGGGTCGAACCTAGGATTATGGATTCAGAGTCCACTGCGTTACCACTTCGCTACTACCCAATATCTCAAAGCACAAGAAGTAGTATATGAAAATCGGCTAAGGTTGTCAATCACTGTTAGAGAAAAATAGTCTCGCCTTGGCCAAAAAAATAACCGTCCCGAAATGAGACGGCCACCGCCTGCCTAGCATTATTTTACGCACTCTATCCGCACTCTATTTAATTGCAATTGGGTGACAATGAATGACAATCGTAAGAAATAAAAAAGCTGTCAAACCGGCATTTTGATAACCAGTGACAGCCAATGAATAACAATAATTGGGTAGATAGGGATCGAACCTATGATTATGGATTCAGAGTCCATTGCGTTACCACTTCGCTACTACCCAATAACTTAGCAACGAGTAATATCTTACGAAAAATGCCGGCCCCTGTCAATTAAATCCGGGAAAAATTTTCTCGCCGGCTAACTTGAAGGTGACCGGGCCTGTTCGCCACTACTGCAAAGCCCGAATGTTTGGCGTACACTAGGTGTACAGTCATTAGAAATGAGGGGTAAGAATGAAAATCGAATCTGCTTGCACGTCAATCCTGGTGGGGAAAAAAGCCAGCATTGACGGCAGCACCATGATCTCGCGCAATGACGACACCTTCCACGTGCTGGCACCGCACCGCTTCTACATGCACCCGGCCTGGCACGGCGAAAAGGGGCTGCACGTCAAGTCCCCGCTCAACGGGTTTGAAGCCGACCTGCCGGAAAACGGCTATCGCTACAACGCCGTACCAAACGTCGACACCGAACACGGCGGCGACTACGAAGAATCCGGGATCAACGAAAAGAACGTCGCGATGTCGGCGACCGAATCCACGTACGGCAACGAGCGGGCCTTGGCCTTTGATCCCCTGGTCAAAGATGGTCTGGACGAGGACCTGATCGTCAACATGACGCTGCCTTTCGTCGAAAGCGCCCGGCACGCAGTCGAATACCTCGGCCAGCTGATCAAACAATACGGCTCTCCTGCCGGTAACTCGGTCTTGTTTTCCGATAAGGATAACGTCTGGTACATGGAAATCGTCACTGGCCACCACTGGGTCGCCCAGCGCATCCCCGACGATGCCTACGCCGTCGCCGCTAACGAGGTCGCAATTCAGCAAGTCGACTTCACCGACAGCGACAATTTCATCTGGAGCGATGGCATTCAGGACTTCGTCGACCAGCATCACCTGAACCCGGACCAAAAGGGCTGGAACTTCCGCCACATTTTTGGCACGTTCAACGAAAAGGACCGCCACTACAACACACCGCGTGTGTGGTACGCGCATCACATCCTGAACCCAGAAGTCGCAGAGGAGCCGGAATCTGGCGAGCTGCCCTTCATCATGCACACTGATCACAAGATCACCCGCGAAGACATTGCCCAAATCCTTGGCTCGCACTACAACGAGACCCCGTACGATCCCTTTGCCAAGGATTCGACCGACGCGGACCGTCTCCGCTACCGGCCGATTGGCCTCAATCGCACCCAGAACTCGCATATTCTGCAACTGAGAAACGACGTTGACTTTGGCCACGCCGCCATCATGTGGTTGAACATCGGCATCCCGACCTTCAGTCCATACGTGCCGTTTTACTGCAACGCCGATGACACCGACCCGTCGTACTCCCAGACACCGATGACATTGGATGTCGATCAAGACTCCGCCTACTGGCTGCACCGCAGCCTGGGCATGCTGGTAGAAAGCCACTACAGCAAGTTCATCCAGCAAAACCGCGACTATCTGACCGAGCAGTACCGGCTGTATCGCGTTCACATCGCAGAAACTGACGCGGCCACCAAAGACCTGACCGGCCAGGCGCTGACCGACGCGCTGACTCAGGCCAATTACAAACTGGTCGCTGCCGTCAAGGCTGAAGCCAAGAAGCAGATCGCCAGCATGCTGATGCAAGGCATGGAACTTTCCAAGCTGACGTTCAACATGGACAAAAACCTGTAATCAATACAGTCACTCGCCAATCACCGGCGAGTGTTTTTTTACCCCAAATTGCGGCATACTAGTCAAAAAGGAAGTGGGAACGTGACGGCAAAACTGATTATTCTCCGCGGCAATTCTGCAAGCGGCAAGACGACCCTGGCGAACAAGCTCGCCGCAAAACTGCCAGAAAGCCAAACCCTGGTCCTTCATCAGGACATGCTGCGACGTGACCTCCTGCACGCCAGCGACCACGAAGGCACCCTAGCAGTCCCTTTGATCAAAACACTGGCTGAGTTCGGTCGCCAACATTACCAGTACACAATCATTGAAGGTATCCTGCGCCGCGATGTGTACGGCCCAATGCTCAAGGACGTGGCGGCCACATTCGCGCCCAGCGTTTGGCAATATTATCTCGACCTGCCGTTTGAAGAAACCGCCCGGCGGGACCGGGCCAAAGCGGTTCCCTTCGGCGAAGCGACCCTCCGCCGCTGGTGGCGGGATCAGGACCAGCTGGCTGGCGACGAGGTCCTAGGTGGTCACTCGACCTCTGACCTAGCCGAACAAATTTATCACGAGGTGATGACACATGAGTAAGTCGCGAATCGACGCACTAAGCGATGGTGTTTTTGCGATCCTGTTGACGATCCTGATTCTGGAATTCCAGCCGGAAACGATTAAACCTGGATCGTTGAACCAGGTCGTGCTGCACCAGGCGCCCCTGTTTTTGATGTATCTGTTGTCATACTTCTACGTGGGCACCAGCTGGCTTTTTCACCATGACTATTTTCAGTACGTCAAACGTACCAATCGAACCTTGAACGTCCTCAACCTGTTCGTGCTCTTCACCGTGACGCTGGTCAACTACGCGATGGTACTGCTGATCGAGGCGCTGTCCGACGGCAATACCAGCGACATCCGGCTGGCGTTCATCGTGTATGATTTAGTGGCCTTGCTGATTTCACTCTCATTTTTGCTCCTGTACCGTTACTTGGAGCATCATCCCGAGCTGCAAACCGTTGAGCGCAGCGGCATCACCAGCCACTACGAGCGCATCCGGCTCGATCCCGCGCGCAGCGTCAGCATTTACCTGCTGTCCATGATTGCCACTAGCTTCTCGAACCTGGTGGCCGGCATCCTGCTGATCGCCGGCGTGGTCTTCCACTTTATCGCCTATCTTCGTTTTTCCCGCGTCGTTCACATCGCGACCAATGAAAAAACAAACAATCTTACCAAATAGCCCCGTCTGAACGTTCTATAATAGTGGGTATATAAGGAGTGATTTGATGCGAGAAGCAAGACGACGGAGTCAGAAAAAACCGCGGGTCAGGCGCAAACGCCGCTGGCCACGGGTCATCGCGATCCTGTTAGGCCTCATTGTCGTGTTAGGCGTGCTGGCGGTGGTCTTCTTTACGCCGCTGAACAACACCTACCGGAATGTTACCGGAAACGACACCCCGGCCGACAGCGCGGTGAAAGCCCAGCTGGTCAAGCAGATCGAAAAGCGCAAAACTGGCGACCCTACGACTGACGCGGTACTCGACCAAGCCGCAACCACACTGGACAACACGAAAATGAGCACCATCGTCCAGGCGGCGGGCAATCAGGATAAGTTTTCGCACCTGCTTCAATCGACCACCGGCGTGCCGGCGGCTCAGGCGAATACTGCGGCGGCCGCCGTGTTTTCCACGAGTGAGCTGACCCCGATGCGCGAAGCCGTGGCGGAAGGCAACTACGTCAAAGCCTACCAGGAATATCAGGCGTTGAGCGCAACCGCGAAGGCGCAGGCATCCAGCCTGTTGAGCACCTATAAATGAGGCGGCGAAACGCTGATTTTGGTGAAATGGAGAAATTGTGGTGACGGAAAACTTTCACAGCGCCGACGGGCGGCGGTACCGGGAGCCCAAGTTAAATCAACTGATGGCCCAATACAGCGGCCAGCCGCACATCGAGCGCAAGCAAGGAAAATATTTAACGCTGCTGATCATCGCGACAGTCGCGTTGATCCTGATGCACATCTTCTACGCCTCACTCGAGGTCGTGCCGGTGCTGTTCATGTTCGTGTTTGCTGGCCTCTACCTGCTGCGCGATGAGTACATTGTTGAACCGGGTGGCACCACCATGACCCTTTCCTTCTTTGACGTGGACATTATCAAAGGCAGACATGGCCAGCGGCCAATCGTGTTTGTGCCCAATGAGAAAGCTTAACAAAAAAATCCTGCGCGGACCGCGCAGGATTTTTTTGCGGCCTTGTGACGTGCGCCCAGTTAAAAACTGGCGCCGCCAAACAAAAAGCCGCCAAACGCTGATGTAACAACGTTTTGCGGCATCTGATCACCCGTACGGGATTCGAACCCGTGTTTCCTGGCTGAGAACCAGGCGTCTTAACCCCTTGACTAACGGGCAATGTCTTTAAAGCACGTTTATAAGTTTACAGGATTCAGCGCGGATGTCAACCACCAAGCCGACAATTTCTAACGGCCGCGGGCCATTCGCGGTATAATCTCGGCAAGGAGATGACACACATGGACACGATTTTTCACCTTGACGAGGCGACCAAGTGGCCGACTGTCTTGAGCAATATTCCCAACTACTTGGCCGCGGCCAAAGAAGCGGGCGTCAGCGGCCAAGTCGAGCTGCTAATCAACGGCGCGCCGGTGGTCGACGCCACCATCGGCAGTACCATCGACCTCAAGCCATTGGTGGCCGCGGGCGTCACTGTCGCAGTTTGCCACAACGCAATGGCTAGCCACCACGTTGCGGAAGCGGATCTGCAGCCAGGCTTGACCGTGGTGCCGGCCGGCGTGTTCGAATTGGCCAAAAGACAACACGAGGGGTATGCCTACATCAAGCCCTGACTAACTGGCTGATAGTTTTCACCGCACAAAAAGACGCCGCTGCAACAGTGTAAGTTGCAACGGCGTACTTTTTCCTCTCGCATGCGCTATTTTTTCTTAGCGACCATCATGTTTGGGGTTTCTTGGTGACGGCAGGTCCGCCCTGCTCGATCAAACATCGCGTAGACCCACAACCCGTTAACCGAGAGTGCGGCTGCACCGACTAATACTGTGACCATCTGCGTCATCCTCCTTTTATATCAAAATTCGGATTCCTCGCGGGCCGATTACATCGCCGTTTAAGTGGCCTTGCCGGTCCTCAAACGCTCCGTGAAGATTCTAATTCTTTTCTTTGTATGTTGCCCATTATACACAACTTTTACATTGGTGCAAATTCACGGCGCATTTGTAACTATTTTGTCACATTCCGCAAAGCCCCGGTAAGGCCGCTCGTAGCGTGCGTTTAGCGGTCAGACACGCCTGGTTCGACTCGGGCCGGCACCATTATTTATTTGTTTTCGCCGTTACAGAAGATTTACGAAGGAAGAACAGCATCGCAATCACCAGCACAGCGAGCAGTGCGACTGCCGCGCCGTTTCCGGCTAGTATGCCAGTCGGCGTGCCGTGAGTCAGCACCCCGCTGATTGACAGCAGAATCCCGGTCAGGCCGATGATCGACCCGCCTGCGATCAGGCCCGAGGACAGCGAAACGCCGTGCTGCACGCGTTCCTGATTGGCCGGTTTGCCCTTGCCTTCCACAATCATGCGAACAATCGCACCGACCAAGATGATTGCAGTGGTAGCCATCGGCAGGTAGAAACCAATCGCAACTGTCATGATCGGCAGCTTAAGGAAGTGCATCACCAGCCCCATTGCCACCCCGATGAAGATGATGGTGAAGGGCAGCTGCCCGGTGATGATGCCCGAGGTCAAAGCCGCAATCAGGTTGGCCTGAGGCAGGCCAAACGCAGCATCGGCACTGGTATCAGCCAGCTGTGGCGCTAAGACCACGATTACGCCGACCACCGTCACCACCCCAATCACCGCAGCCAGCAGGAACCGCCGCTGCATCTTTGGCCGCGCCGCGCCAACCAGCTCGGTGGCTTTTTGGGTTTGCGAGTAACCGCCGCCGATACTGATTGCGGTGACCGCAAAGGTGGCTAGAAGCAGCAGCGAGCGCAGATCAAAGTCAGAGGTCCAGCCCATGGCCACGAAGAGCACCGTGAGCAGAACCAGCGAGGCAATCGTCATCCCGGAAACTGGTAAGTTTGATGTCCCGATCGTGCCGGTCAGGTTCGCGGCCACGACCACAAAGACGAAGGCCAACAACATCGCCAGACCCCCACCAAGCAGGCCGATCATGATGTTGCCGGAGAAAACACTGCTGAGCACAAAGACTGACAAAATGGCAAAGCCCAGCAGCATGATGCCAAACATGGATCTCTTTTCCTTGCCGCCAAACGCGACTTTCAGTGAGCGCCCGATCACCGGCACCAGCTTGACTGCGCCGATCAGGCCACCGCACAGCATCATGCCGGCGCCCAAGTATCGGTTGTAGCTGCCGGAAATGCCGTCAAACCCCAGCGAACTCACTGCGGTACCCGCCGCGTTCCAGACCTCGTGGCCGCCGCCCGCCATGTCAGTAAAGTAACCGATCAATGGCGCAATCGCGAAGTTGGCCAGCAGTGACCCAGCAAACATCTGCAGGGCCACTTGCATGCCGACAATAAATCCGATCCCTGCCAGCAGCGGATTAACCTCCAGCTCAAACTTCCACTTAAAATCCTTAGGACCGTACATTACAAAATGATTGTTGATCCAGCCGAACATCGAGCCGGTCGCCATGGTCAACAGCCCCCCGATGCCAAAGCCTGAGGCCATCATTTTCATGCCCTGGCCGCCTGCCGCGCTGGCCCGGATTGTCTCGGAGATCGCCATCGCTTCCGGATACAGCAGGGTATCCTTGCTGCCGACAATCAAGTGATTCTCAACGATGGAGGCCGTGCCGATCCCGAACAGCACGCCCAGCGTGCCGACCAATACCGCCTCGAAGAAGTTGATCTGCGCGCCGATCAACAGGACTGCGGGTAACACAAAAATCATCCCGGAGGCGACGGTTTCACCCCCGCTGGCCATTCCTTGCATTTCGTTGGTGCCGGCAAACCCCTGCCTGCGGGCAAAGGCGCGGACCACCGCCGAGCCGATAATGGCCCCTGGAATCCCAGCCGCCACAGTGAGCCCCGCCTTCATCCCCAAATAGGCCGTCGACGCGGCGAAAAGCAGCGCGAGCAAAATGCCCACGCCGAGTACGATGGTGGAGCCGACGCGGCTCTTGGGTTTGGCCGGCGCCTGCGTCTTGGGGACGCTGATTGGCTTTTCCATATTGGTTCCCCCTTATCTTTACCATAAATTGTTTACTATGTTTAACTTAAATCTAGCATGGTGGTTTCCCTAATTGCACGGATAACGTCTGTTGCCCAAAGAAAAAGCCGCAAAAAAAAACCGTTGCCCGTGCCGCCTCACATTCGGCAAGCCAGGAAACGGGGATAAATTCTCGCGCGTTCTTCTAACCAATCAGGTAAACTAAAGACAGATAAGGGGGATTCAGTCATGCGCAAAACTCACATCCTGCCACTTGGCATTTTGGCCACAGTCGCGGGCGGCCTGACCTTGGTCTCTGGCGCCTTAGCGCTGAGTGCCGGCATCTTGACCATCAAAGCCGCCGTTTCGAAAACGGACTAAAAAAACGCCCGCGGGCGTTTTTTAGTGGAGCTGAGCAACCATGTCGGCAAGCAGCTGATGCGTGATTCGGCTGCTTTCCGGGGCGACCGGATTATCCGTTTGATTTTGAATCGCGGTCAGAAAGGCCCGAACCGCTGGGGCAAAGCCGCGAGTCTCAAGCGTTGGCTGCCAGTCCGGGGCCAGCTTAGTGGTCTCACCAGCCTTGGTGTAGGCCTGCAATCGGCTGAGGTCCTGCACCCGGTACACGCCATCAGTGGTGCTGACCGTGGCCTCTTCTAAATTCGCGCCGGCCACCATGTTGATCCCGGCCTCGACCCGTATCCCCTGCGCAGCAAACGTGATCGTCGCCTGCTCAAGATTGCCATCTTTATCGGCGTGCATACTGTACCGCGCTTTGGGGTCAGAAGGAAAACCGGCGAGCATGAGCGCGGTGTCGAGCGGGTGGATGAGCAGATCGAAAATGGCTTCCGCTGCGGGCTGCGGACTGGCCACACGATTTTTGACGACTTGGATCACATTCTTATTCGGCAGCGCGGCAAGCTCCTGGATCATCGGTGCAAACCGCCGATTAAAGCCCACCGTCAGCAGCTTGCGATGTGCGGCGGCGATCATGTACAGCTCCTGTACGGCTTCCTTAGTCGTCGCCAGCGGCTTGTCCACGTACACATTAACGTCGCGCTCGAGAAAATGCTTGACCAGCGTGTAGTGGGCCGGAGTGGCCGCATGGATCATCACCGCATCCAGTTTGAGGCTGTCCAAAGCCTGAAGATCCGTGCCGGCCGCCGTCAGCCGAAACTGATTGGCCAACTTGGTCAACTTCCCCAAGTCACGCGTGTCCAAATACCACTGAACTGTGTCCTGCATCGTTGCATAAGTTGGCAAATACGCTTTTTGCGCGATATTGCCAAGTCCGATCACGCCAACATTAAGCATGCAATCACCTTTTCATCATTGATACGTTAACGCTAGCACAGGGGGCCCGCGCCGGTCAAAGCCTGGACCAAAATTTTATTAATTCAGCAAATCCCCAGTTTGACTCGACCAGCCCGGCGGCGTAAGGGCATAATGGAAGAAGAAGTTAATTAGGGGGAATCATGTTGGGGAAGACCGAATCATCGCATCGCAGCTGGCGCCGGCTGCTGAGGATCGCCACGACCTTGACCGTCGTGTTAGGGCTGGGCACCACCAGCCTTACCGCCTGCAGCAGTACCAGCACCGACAACACAAGCCAGCAGCAAACTACCAAGGCCGATGCCGCCAAACAAGCGGCCAAGCGGGAAAAAGCACGCAAACAGGCCGCGGCACGTAAGAAACGGGCAGCGGCCAAGGCGAAAGCCAAAGCCGCCAAGGACGCCGCGGCCAAAAAAGCGGCGCTGGCTAAGGCAGCTGCGGAAAAGGCCAAGGCCGCCGCGGATCAAGACCTGGCCAACCTCACCTACAGTGGCACGCAAACCATCGACGTCAACGGCGGCAGGCCGACTTTTTCCGCCGCGGACCTCAGCACTCAGCAAGGCACTTGGCAGCGATTCGCCGACCTCGACGGGCTCAACCGCGCGACTGATGCAGAAGCCTTGATGAACAAGGCCATGATGCCAACTGCCGAGCGGGAGCCCCTCACCTGGGATCCCACCGGCTGGCACAACAAGAAGTTGAAGAGCGGCTACCTCTACAACCGCAGTCACCTCATCGGCTATCAGCTCACCGGCCAGAACAACAACCCCAAGAACCTGATGACCGGCACGCGCTCGCTGAACTCACCGGAAATGTTGCGGTTTGAAGACGACATCGCCTACTTCATGAAAACCAATCCGAACGCCTATGTGCGGTACTCGGTGCGGCCAGTATACAAAGGCAACAACCTCCTCGCCTCGGGCGTCCACATGATGGCGGAAGGCATCGGGGCTAGCGGCTTGAGCTTTAACGTTTACATATTCAACGTCGAAGCCGGCGTCACGATTAATTACGCCGATGGTACAAGCGTGGTGAGCGCCGCCGAGACCTCAACGGCGCCGCAGCCTCAAGGTGGAAGTACGAATGCGAGCGCGGCACCAACCGCCCAAGCCTCGGCAGCTGGCGCAAGCGGCGACATGAACACCGCCAGCACTGGCAAAATCGTGGGCAATCGCAACTCCCACATCTACCACGTACCGGGCCAGTCCGGCTACCGGATGAGTTCCAGCAACGCGGTCTACTTCGCCACCGAGCAACAAGCGCAAGCCGCGGGGTATCGCAAGGCGCTGCGCTAAATACCCTAACAAGAACGCCTCGCCTTTTACTTAAAAGACGAGGCGTTTTGATTGGTCTGAGTTACTTGTTTGCCCGCGCTAGCCACCAGTAAAGACCCGCCAGCGCCGCCAAAGTCACAACGCCCACTGCCGGTTTGCGGTCGGCACGGCTGGTCGACACTGCCGTTTTAGGCATTTTTGCCTGTTTCGTTTCAGCACTCATCGCTGCCCCTCCTGACCTTTAGCGTACCTGATTTGCCGCCGCCAAAAAAGCGCTCAAGCCTTGCGCATCGCCTCATCATAAATGGTGAGCCTTGCTTTTGACTTGAGCGCTTTTTATTCATCTGTGGACTAGACGCGCCTATCGCTTACAGGCGTGCGTTCAGTTCCTTGGTCATGTCCTCAAAGCCGGGGCGGCCAAGCAGGGCAAACATGTTCTTTTTGTACGCTTCAACGCCTGGCTGGTTGAACGGGTTGATCCCGTTCAGGTAGCCGGAAACGGCAACGGCTGCTTCAAAGAAGTAGATCAGGTAGCCGAGCGTATAGGCATCCTGCTGCGGAATGGTGACAGTCATCACTGGCACACCGCCATCGGTGTGGGCCAAAACAACGCCTTCGTAAGCCTTGCGGTTAACAAAGGACATCTTCTTGCCTTCGAGGTATTCCAGACCGTCAAGGGAACCTGGCTCTGCCGGGATCTCGACGTCGTGGTTCGGCTTGTCGACCCAAACGACGGTTTCCATGAGGTTGCGCCGGCCTTCCTGGATGTACTGACCCAGAGAGTGCAGGTCAGTGGTGAAGTTTGCGCTTGATGGGTAAATGCCCTTTTGGTCCTTGCCTTCAGATTCGCCCATGAGCTGCTTCCACCATTCGCTGAAGTACTGCAGCGTTGGCTCGTAGTTTTCAAGCAGTTCAGTGGTGTAGCCCTTGCGGTACAAAATGTTGCGCAATGCCGCGTACTGATAAGCCTCGTTCTTGCTGAGGTCGGCGTCGGAATAGGCTTCGCGGCCATCAGCGGCACCTTTCATCAGCTGGTCGATGTCACCGCCGGCAACGGCGATCGGCAACAGACCCACAGCGGACAGCACGGAGTAACGACCGCCCAAGTCATCAGGCACAACGAATTCTTCGTAGCCTTCAGCGTCTGATTCAGACTTCAGCGCACCCTTAGCGCGATCGGTCGTGGCGTAAATGCGGCCCTTGGCCCCGTCCTTGCCATACTTTTCAATCAGCTTGGCCTTCAGCACGCGGAACGCGATGGAAGGTTCGGTGGTGGTCCCGGACTTGCTGATGACGTTCAGCGAAAAGTCGCGGTCGCCGATCATGTCAATCAGATCGGACAGGTACGAACCGGAAATCGAGTTGCCGGCGAAGTAGACTTCTGGCAGCTTACGGCCTGGTTCGTAGTTGCGGAACGTGTGGGAAAGAAAATCAACGGCCATGCGAGCGCCCAGGTATGAGCCGCCAATGCCGATCGCAACGAAGACTTCTGAGTCCCCTTGGATCTTCTTGGCCGCAGCCTTGATCCGGGCAAATTCGTCCTTGTCGTAGTTCACTGGCAGGTCCAAGAACCCGCGGAAATCGTTACCGGCGCCAGTGCCTTCGCGCAGTTCTTTGTCTGCAGCAGTCACCATTGCCTGCATTTCGCCCAGTTCGTTCTCGTGAACAAACTTTGAAAGCTTCGATGAATCAAATGAAATGTGAGCCATTTTAATGAGTTCCTCCTATTGTCTTTGACATCTCCAACTTTAAGCATCGCCCTGCTAAAAAGCAAGAAAGCGGCTAGCAAAAGTAAAAAGTCCTACGCAGGTAACAAGCCCGCGCAGAACAGTTAAGACTACTTCATGATACCTAAAAGAACGCCGCCTGCAATAATCAGCACTGACCCCCAGGCAATCCAAATCATTTCCTTGTGGGTCTTCTTCTCCCCAAGCAGGAAGATCGAGCCAAACGTGGAAATCACGATGCCCATTTGCGATAAGGAGTATGCGACAGCCAGGCCAACATCGGCCATCGCCATCAGCATGAAGACGTTCCCGGTGCCCCAAAGCAACCCCGTGACCACATTTTTTGCGGTTGCTTTGGAAAAGGCGTGATGGCCGATCGAAAAGAGCAAGGCGCCAATGACCATGCCGACCGCCTGCGGCAGCACCACGGCACTGGCGCCAAGCGCGGCCGCTTTGACGACAATCGTGTACCCCGCGTAGCCGACAGTGGAGATGATCAGCGTGCGGATCCCGGCGCTGTAATTGGTGATGCCTGCCTCACCCGTTTTTTCCGTGCGCGACGTCAATACCGCACCGGCGATCAGGGCAAACAGGGCAAGCAGCCCCAGCACGACCATTTTGGTCGTCTGCCACTCTGCAAACAGCAAGGCCCCGGCCAAGGTATTAGCGACCAGCTGCATGCCGGTGGACATTGGGACGGTCAGCGACACCCCGATATACTTCATGGCTTGGAACTGCTGGCTCTGACCAAGACTCCAGAACAGGCCGGACAGAATACCGAACAGCCAGACCCGGGCATCGAGCGTTGGCTGCGCCACGATGAAGGTGCCAATACCGAAAACCAGGGCCCCAAAGGTCATCCCCAGCGTTTGTTGATAGGCGTTTCCACCGAGTTTGCCGCTGACCAAACCAATTGATCCCCAGGCAATCGCGGGGATCAGCGCGATAATAATTCCCATGAGTCGTCTCCTTATTAATGAATTGAATATTGGGCAAATAGTTAAAGACACAAGTATTCAGTCTATCGTGATTTCGTTTTCAGCACAACCCTACACGTCCTTGCAGGCATGGCCGCAAACGGTTTCTGAAGCCGGTTGCAGACAAGCTGGGGACGGCGGTGACCCGCCGCAAAGCGTGAGGTTAATCCGTGTCTGAAAACAGTATACCCCCGGAACCAAACTTTTTTTCAAATCAGCGCTTGCACAATCGATTTTTTCACCAAATGTAAAAAGCCGTACCTGCTTTCAGAAAATCTCATAAAAAAAACGGTCTTCTCAGACCGTCATTGCCGTTTACCCCGGCCAAACAGGAACCGATAGATGCCATAACCCAGCAGCCCGCCGAGGGTATTAAAAATCACATCATCGATGTCGGCGACCCCGGTGTACAGCACGAACTGCAGTGCCTCAATGACAACAGACAGCAAAGCCGCGCGCCAAACGACCCCAAATGGCCGCAGGCGGTGCTTGGTCATCGCTGGCAGACCAAAGCCGAAGGGTAAAAACCAAACCACATTGCCCAGCGACTGATACCACAAATCGACAGGACTGCCGAACCGCAATTTAAGCGTGTTGACCAACGGCACAAAATTAATGTCGCTGAGGGGGCGATGCAGATAAACCGGCCACTGCCAAGGAAAGTAGTGATTCCGAAACACCGTCAGCATCAGGAGCAGCAGTAGATAGCCGGTGAAAAAGAACCACCGCAGCTCCCCGCGCAGCCGCGGCTTTTGGTGCCGCAGCCGCAAGTAACCCCACCGCAGGACCAAGGCAATCAGCAAGTAGAACAGGGTCTTGTCCAAGCTATAAATCGCCAGCTTCACCAGTGGCCAATGATTGATGTGCCCTGCCAGCCGTGATTGGGCATATTGATATAATGGGCCCAGAAATAGCATGGCTGCCTCCGTTTTTGTTTCTTTAACTTGATTGTAGCAATGCGGGCCAGCCCCTCTTGATCAGCCTCAAGGGTTTAAATCATTCTTACAAAAAATCACTTTGGCGGCTGCTTGTTTGCCCCGTTTCGCTCATACAGGTACAATGACAACGACTATTCTGTAAGGAGGCGCGCCGTGAAAGACCTGAGCAACCGGCTTAGAACGACCCGAGTAGGGTTTTTGATCATCTTATTGACCTTGCTCTGGGTAAAGACGGAGTTCGCTTATTACGTCGACTTCACGCTCGGCGCCGAAGGGCTGCTGCAGCAAGTGCTGCAACTGATCAATCCGCTGGGCATCGCCGCTTTCCTGCTGGGCCTGGCCCTTTACCTTAAAAAACCACGTCGCGCTTACGCCTTGGCAATCGTGGTCTACGTGCTGCTGACCATCTTGGTCTTTGCCAATGTCCTGTACTACCGAGAATTCAGCGATTTCATGACGGTGCAGACGATGCTGGGCGTCTCCAAGGTGAGTCAGGGGCTTGGCACCAGCACCTTAAACATGCTGACCCCACGCGACTTAGTTTACTGGCTCGACGTCGTGCTGGTGGTCTTGGCCTACCTGATTTACGGCTTGCGCAACCTCTGGCGCTACATTCACCACGAATCCCTGCAGTGGCCTCACTTTGGCCTCACTTTGGACCCCCGTCCAGTCGCTTATCACCTCGCCCAGGCCGTGTCACTGGTCGCCGTCGCTTTTTTTGGCGTCACCATGGCAGTCAGCGAATTGAACCGGCCCCAGCTGCTGACCCGCAACTTCGATCATAATTACACCGTCAAGTACCTGGGGTTGGTGCCGTTCACGGCTTACGATGGCTTCCAAACCGCGCGCAACAATCAGGTGCGCGCCAGCGCCGACAGCGCCGACATGGACAAAATTTTGCAGTACACCCAAAGCCATTACGCCGCCCCTAACGTCAGCTACGAAGGCACGGCGAAAGGCAAAAATGTCATCATCATCCACCTGGAGTCGTTCCAGCAATTCCTGATCGGCCAAAAGGTGGACGGCCAAGAGGTCACCCCGTTTTTAAACTCGCTGATCAAGCAGAAGGACACGCTGAGCTTTGATAACTTCTACCATCAGGTCGGGCCCGGCAAGACCTCCGACGCCGAGAACATGCTCGAAACCAGTACGTTTGGGCTGGCCTCTGGCTCGCTATTTTCCGCGCTCGGGACGGATAACACCTTCCAGGGTGCGCCCAGCCTGCTGCAGCAGTACGCCGGCTACACCAGTGCCGTGTTCCACGGCGGCGTGGGCACCTTCTGGAACCGCAACAACGTGTACAAGAGCCTTGGGTATAACTACTTTTTTGATGGCAATTTCTATAATCATGACGCCAACACCCGGACCGCCTATGGCATCAAGGACAAGCTGCTATTCGGCGAGACGGTCAAGTACTTGGAACACCTGCAGCAGCCGTTTTACGCCAAGGTCATCACGACGACGAATCACTACCCGTTTTTCATCACCGATCAGGATTCCGATTTTCCCGAGGCCAACACCGATGACGCCTATATCAAAGGTTACTTCCGAACCGCCCACTACCTCGACCAAGCGCTGGCAGAGTTTTTCACCTACCTGAAAACGTCTGGGCTGGAGAAAAACTCGCTGGTCATGCTGTACGGTGACCACTACGGCCTGTCGGACGACCGCAACAAGAACCTCGCCGCCATGCTGACGCCGGACGCCAATCCCACGGCCGCCAAGCTCACCAACGACGCCACTGCAGACGACTGGGACGCCTTCGACAACGCTCAGCTCCAGCGCGTGCCTTTGATTTTCCACATGCCGGGGCTCAAGGGCGGCATCAACCACACCTACGGCGGCGAGATCGACGTCTTGCCGACACTGCTCCACCTGCTTGGTGTGAACACGCAGCATTTTGTCCAATTCGGCACCGATCTGCTTTCCCCGCAGCATGACACCACCGTCGCCTTTCGCGACCATGACTTTGTCACCCCGCGCTACACCGTGCTCAGCGGCAGTGTCTATGACAATAAAACCGGCCAACTGGTTAGCCTGCCAGCCGCTGAGCAGGCCAAAATTGACGCAAAACAAAAGCACGTCGATCAGGAGCTGGCGCTTTCGGACACCCTCGCCAACAAAAATCTGCTCCGCTTTTACGTGCCAAAAGGCTACACCCCGGTCAACCCGGCCCAGGCCGACTTTTCGCAGAGCTTGGCGCAAATGATGCACGTGGAGCAACAGGCCGGGAAAAAGTCGACCTCGGTGTTCAGCCAAAACAATGACCAGTCAACTATGTCTGACTTCAGCACTGACGCCCCCGAGGTCGCAAATGATTCGAGCGTGCTCAGCAGCTACCCTGCCAAGGTTGCCGACCAAGCCAATGGCGAGGTCCGGCCATCCAAGCAAACCGGCAAATAACCTTGTTTGGCTCTGATGTGAATCAGGGCCTTTTTTGACACCCACTTTTTCGCGTCGGCTTCACACTTTGTTCAAAACTGCCCGTTATACTTTGAGTCAAAAGGTGGTGACAAGCATGCGGTTCATGGAGCGCGTAACCAGTGCCATTCGATATCGTAAACGCATTTACTTCGGCGAATTGCTGCTTGCCGCCCTGTTTTGTCTCACCAGTCTGGCGTTATGGACGCTTCGCCACGCCAATGCCAACATGCGCCAAGGCTTTCTCAACCGCCTGGAGATGCTGACGACCAATGGGCAGACGACCTCCAGCCGAGTCGTGCAAGCCGTCAAGGCCGGCTATGCCTCCCTTGATGGCCGGTATGTGGCTACGTGGTGGCTGGCAGTTGCGATCACCTTGCTGCTGAGTTTTGGCTTCGGCTGGTGGTCCGCACACAACCGGCGGGCAGAGTCGGAAACCTACCTGATCTTGGGCAAAAGTCCGTTTGACGTCGCTGCCCAATACGTGGTGGAAAGCCTATTGGTGTTTGTCGGGGCCTTCCTGTTCGTCGGATTGGTCACATTCTTGCTGAGCGACTCGCTCAATCACCTGCTGATGACGCAAAGCCGCAACGCACTGACCGCCGAGTTCAGCCGCACGGTGTCCAGCAGCACGGCGACCCAAAGCCTCAAGGCACTGTTTGAGCACAAACTGACTGAGTTTACCGGCCCCGGGCTCTTCTTTCCTGGCCCGCCGCCGAATGCCCCACAGCCGTCGCACCAACTTTATGGCTTTGTCCCGACCCTGCTGACCGGGTGTGGCACGATTATTTTAGGGCAAGGTACTGCCGCGCTTGCCGAATTGAGTTTACTCAGGCGGCAGCTGCTGCACACCGCGTCTTCAACCGATCAAGTCAATTCTTAAGGAGCCTTGTCTATGACGCTTTTTCATCCCCAAATGGCACAAAGTTTCCGCGATCATGTTCAGACCCTCTTCGCGCCGGGAACCACCAGTTTTGTCTTTGTTTCCGCTGACTCGCTGAGTCAGACGTTCGCCGCCTACACCCAGGCTTTTGTCAGCGGCGGCTGCACCAAGGCGCTGGCCCTGGTCGATGAAACCGACACCGGCATCGTGCCCTATCTGTCGGTCCGCGCCAACCTGCTCATCAACAGTCGCGGCCCGGCCCTGAACCAGCTGCCCGAAGCGCTGCGCCAAGACACCCTGTTCTTAGATCAGCCCGCAAGCCAGCTGACCCCAGCGGAAAGTCTTTATGTCCAATTCTTCCGCGGCCTCATGGGCAAACGGTCCGTGATTTTGGCCAAAGGGTTGCCCGCCGTAATGGTGCCGACCGAGACGCGTGCCTTTCTGAGCTTCGCCAACCAGGCGCTGGCAGGCACCCACTCACGGTTTGTGATTCTCACGGCCGATCAAAGCTTGATCGACGCCCATCCAGACCACAGCTTCACCCGCGCCCCCAGCTTGGCAGCCGCGTCAGATGGCACCAAAAAACACGCCTAAAAATCAGGCGTGTTTTTTATTGTCTCAGTACCGGTTATTGTCCTCACCTGGTGCGGTGTCCTTCAGGCTGTCCAGCGTCTTCATGTCTTCAGCACTGAGCGTAAAGTCCAACTCGGTGTTAGCTTTAATGTGCGCCGGGCTGGTCGCCTTTGGCAGCGGCAGGAGCCCTTTTTGCAGGACGTAGCGGATCGCCACCTGAGCCACCCCGGTGCCGTAATGCGCAGCCACGGTTTTGACCGCATCATTGTTGAGCAAGAAGCCGGTTGCCAGCGGTGAAAAGGCCTCGACCAACAGGCCGTTCTCCTTAGCACACTGGACGTTGTCATCTTCGGTAAAACCGATGTAATACTGCAGCTGCAGCGCCATTGGCTTGATCTTGCAGTGCGCGTACAGGTCCTCCTGGTCGCGCACGTTGAAGTTAGAAATCCCAATCGCACGCACTTTTTTACTGGTGTAGAAGGATTCCATCTGGGCCCACACCGTCCGGTTCTGCACCCGGTAGTCGGCCCCAAACTCCTCCCACGGCCACGGGGCGTGGATCAGGTACATGTCGATGTAGCCGAGGTCCAGCCGCGCCATGGACTCCGCAAAGGCTTGTTGTGCTGCCTCCGCCGTCTTCGCACCTGCCGGAAGCTTCGAGGTCACGAAAATCTGATCGCGAGGGATCCCAGAATCGCGGATCGCCTTGCCCACGCTTTCCTCGTTGCCGTAGCCATGGGCCGTATCAATGTGCCGATAACCCTGGCGCAACGCCTCAGTCACCGCCTGATAAGCCTTGTCTCCATTAGGAATCTGCCAGGTCCCAAAGCCGACCTGCGGGATCTTGACCCCATTTGGCAGGGTGTATGAATCTGTTAATACTGACATTCTTTCACCTCATTTTTTAATCTGAACATTAAAATTATAGCACTCACTGCGAATCAAATTGCTTGCCAAAATAGAACGTTTGTTCGTATAATGAACCTCGAGGTGATTGGCGATGAGTGAACCGTCTATTTATGCAAACGAGCCGCACCGGGTCGTTTTTTTAATCGATAATAAATCCTTCTACGCTTCCGTTGAGGCGGTCGCCCGCGGCTGGGACCCGCTGAAGGTCGCCTTAGTCGTCATGTCTGAGCAGGAAAATACCAACGGCGGCCTGATTCTGGCCACCTCGCCGATCGCGAAGAAAGAGTACGGCTTGCAGGCAAACGTCAGCCGCCAGCGCGACCTGCCCGATGACCCGAACCTGATGGTGGTCCCGCCGCGCATGAACCTCTACATCCAGCGCAATCTGCAGATCAACGACATCTTTCGCCGCTTCGTCGCCGATTCGGACCTGTGGCCGTATTCGATCGATGAGTCGGTGCTGGACCTCACGCACTCCTGGCGCCTTTTTGGCAAGACGCCACGGGAAGTCGCCAAGCGCATCCAGAAGGCGGTGTACCATGCGCTGGGCCTTTACACCACCGTCGGCATTGGCGAAAATCCGGTCCAGGCCAAGATTGCCTTGGATGTGTACGCCAAACATCAGCCGGATCTCATTGGCGAGATCTCCTACGCCACGGTACCGGAAAAGCTGTGGTCGATCGACGACATGACTGCCGTGTGGAGCATCGCCGACCGCACCGCCGCGCATCTTAGGCGGCTGGGCATTACCACGATTTACGAGCTGGCGCACGCTAACCCTTACCTACTGGAACAGGAAATGGGTATCATCGGCCAGCAGCTGTTTGCCCTGGCCTGGGGCATCGATCGCACCACCATCGCCAAGCGCGTGGTGACTAGAGCACCAAGCATCGGCAACTCACAAGTGCTGCCACGCGACTACGCGATTCAAAGCGAAATCGAGCTGGTGATCAAGGAAATCGGTGAGCAGGTGGCCGCCCGGCTCCGCCATCATCACAAGAAGGCCGGCAGCATCAGCCTCGGCATTGGCTTTTCCTATGCGGCCGCAGAGGCTTCAGGCAAAAGCGGCTTCAGCCACGCACTGCGCATTTTCCCCACCAATCGCAACGATGAGCTGAACGAAGCCCTGATCATGCTGTTTCGCCGCTACTGGCATGGCGAGGTGATCCGCAACATCGCCGTGTACACGGGCCGGCTGGGTCCAGACACCGGCGAGCAGCTCAGTCTTTTGCAACCGGTGGCCGAGCAGGTCCGCACGACCGATTTGGCCCGCACAGTGGACACACTGCGCACGAAATTTGGTTTCACGGCAGTCGTCTACGCCAAAAGTAAACTGCGCGGCGGCACCGCGATTCAGCGGGCCAGCCTGGTCGGCGGCCACAACGGCGGCAACAGCTACGAATGAGAACCCAAAATCGGCGCCAGACATAATAAATCAACGTCCAAGTACACAAGGGCCTCTGCATCGCGATTCTAAGAACGAACCGCGGCTCAGAGGCCCTTGTGTTTTGGGCTAAAACCGCTTTATGGCTCAGCCGCGTTTTCAGTTAAAGTGAGAAATGGTAATCCTGGTCATCCGCCAGGCGCATGACTTCCTCAACGTCCAGCCCGTACTGCTCGCTGACCTGATGCAGCAGGTAGTCGCGCAGCTCGTCGTGAAAGAATCCTTCAAGGGCGTGGTCGAAGGCGGAAAACCAGCTGCCCCCGTGGTGATGTGCGATGACGGTCTCATTTTGCAGCTGGCGCAAGATTTGACGACCGGTCAAGTTGATTTTGATTGTCAGCTCACGCTTGACCCCGTTATCCAGCACATGCAGCGTCGCCTGATGAAAATGGGCAAACCAGAGGCCCACCAACAGAAGCGCCGAAAGCAGCGGGACACCAATCAGTCCCAGAACAAGCAGCGGCGGTACCAGCCCCAAGGCAATCGGGGCGCTGACCCCCGCAAAAACCACCGAGATCAGTAGAATCATTGCCACCAGCAAAAGCGCCGGCAGTACCGCGACCAGTGCGAATAAAACACCACAAAACAGCTTCACAATCCGGCTCATTCAGAAAAGCCCCCCAACGACAATAATCGTCTCAGACAACGCAGGTCACTCCCATAACCCACGTTTGTACTTGCAAATTAGAATATACCTCATTAAATTCACTTGCAAGTTTAATCTAACGATTTGGCGCTACTCCACTGAGATCAGAGTCACATCGGTCACTCCGCGCGACTTTTTCAAGGCGGCGAGCAGACTGTCAACCGTGCCGGTCAGGTTACTGATATCGAAAGAAATCACGACGCTGGCCCAGTCGTGAATCGGAATGTTCTGGTTAATGGTGATAATCGACGCATCGGCGTTGGACAGCGTCGTCAAGACCTCAGACAGGATCCCGCGATCATGGTGAAGCATCAGCGAAATCACGGCCTTGCGCTGAGCCAGACCGGCGTCAGGCAGGAACACATAATCCTTGTACTTGTAATAAGTCCCCCGGGAGATGCCCACCTGCTTGACCGCTTCTGAAACCTGGCGGACCTGACCGTTTTCAATCATCGTCCGGGCCGCGATGACCTTCTCAACCACGTCAGGCAAAATTGAACTATCGACGATATAGTATTTTTCCACAGTAAATCCTCGATTCCCTATCAAATAGCCCTATTGTATCACGTGTGGTGAACAGTTGCGCACAGAAAGTCCGGCCTAAACCACGAAAACACCCAAGCCAACTGAAGTGCGCTTGGGTGTCTGTTTATTTCGTATGCGTAATGGGCGCCTGCTTCGGCGCAGTCTCCTGGTCCGGGAAAGCAACGGTGAAGGTCGTCCCCTCACCCTGCTTGGACTGCACATCGATTGTGCCGCCGTGCAGCGTGACCAGTTGGTGCACGATGGCGAGCCCCAACCCGGATTCGCCGTACTTTGTGTTCTTCCGGGATGGGTCGGCTTTGTAGTAACGTTCCCAGATGTTTTTAACCTGGTCTTCAGTCATCCCGATGCCGGTATCGGCAACGCTCAATTCGGTTTGATGGTACCCTGTTTTGGCCGTGACCGTGATCGTCCCGTTTTGAGTGAACTGAATCGCATTTTGGATGATGTTGACCATCACCTGAACAAACCGGTCACGGTCCGCGTAGACCTGAACGTCCGGACTGGCCTTGAGCACGAGTTTATCCTTGGCGTCTTCCGCCTTCTGCTTGAGCTGGACCTTGATCTCGCCCAACGCTTCGGTCGCGTTAAACGTCTGTTTCTTCAGCAAAATCTGGTTAGTCCGGATCTTCTCGTAGTCCAGATTTTCGTTGACCAGGCGAATCAGCCGGTTGGTTTCATTGCGCATCAGCTGAATGGACTCGCCCTTACTTTCCTCAGGAATCGCATCGTAGGCCAGCCCTTCCAGCAGGCCGTTGATGGTCGTCAGCGGGGTGCGCATCTCATGCGCGGCATCAGCCATGAACTGGCGGCGGCGCTCCTCTTGGCGGTGGATCTCCGCCTGACTGTCACGAAGCGAGCCGACCATGTCTTGAAAGTCGTCGGCTAGACCGGCAACCTCATCATGCGTGCGACTGTTGATCTTGACATCGACATCGTAATTGCCTTCCGCGACTTGGTGCGTGACCTGCCGCAACCGGTTGATCCGGTTGACCTGGTACCGCGCCAACACATAGCTGAGGACAATGGCGACCAAAAGCGACAGCAAAAAGGCGATGAACAAATTATACTCAGTTCGGCGCAGCGAGCTTTGGATGTTATCGACCGGCGCGAAGGCTGCGATCACAAACAGCAGCTTGCCAGACAAAAAGACTGGCTTGTAGTAAATGGTCATGCTCTGCTGTTTGCCGTTGCGCGGGTTCGTGGTGAGCTCCGGCAGCGCCACGGCGTCGCCATTTTCCAGCTGCTTCCAGTACTTACCCGCGATCGCGGTGGCCTGACCCTCAGCTGTTTGCGGATAGCGCACAGTATTAGTGGCATCATAGATCATGAAGTGGACATTCTGCTTCTTCAGAATCTCCTCGGAGTGGGCGATAAATTCCGTGTTGATCAAGTAGGTGTTCGGATCCACCGCGTGATCCTTGAGCACGTCGGTGTATTCCTCCAGCTGATCAAAGCTGTTCTGCCACACCGTGCTTGAGGTCGAGCGAATGAACATCACCGAAATAATCGCCATTGCGACGATCAGAACGCCGAAAAACGCCAGCATCTGTTGATAGAGCAGTTTCACTGGTCCAACCCGGAATCGTCAAACTTATACCCGACTCCCCAGACCGTCTGGATGATTTGCGGCCCGGCCTTTTCGATTTTCTGGCGCAGCTTTTTGATGTGCGCATCCACGGTCCGCTCGTCACCGTAATACTCATAGTCCCAAACCAGCTGCAGCAGCTGCTCACGAGAAAAGACTTGCTTCGGGTTCGCCGCCAAGGTGTGGAGCAGGTCAAATTCCTTAGGGGTTAGGCCGTCAATCTCCTTGCCGTCCAGGAAGGCCTCACGCGTTTTCGTGCTCAGCTTGAAGTGATCCGTGACCACGTCAAAGTCGCCTTCGCTTTGCTGCTCTGCCGCGGCCGGCTCGACGGTCTCTGCCCGGCGATGCAGCGCCTTGATGCGCGCCACCAGCGTGATTGGCGAAAACGGCTTGGTCACGTAGTCATCCGCGCCCAACTCCAGGCCAAGCACCTGATCGCTTTCGGAGTCCCGCGCCGTCAGCATGATCAGCGGTACGGTTTTGGACAGCTTCCGAATCTCCTGGGCCACCTCCATGCCGTCCATTTTCGGCAGGTTTAAGTCCAGCGTAATGATGTCGAAGGAGTCCGGCGCCGCCTTAAACATGGCCAGACCGGACTCGCCATCGTAGGCATTGTCAACCTCCCACTGCTCCTTTTTAAAAAACATGTCCATCATCTGGGCAACACTTTCATTATCTTCGATCATCAAGATTTTCATTTAACAGCCTCTTCTAATTAGTCGTTCACTATCTCATTATAATTCCAGCGTAGCACGCTGCACAGTTCTTTGACAAAGGTTTTAACAGCGTGATAGGATGTAGTTTGCGAGTTATGGGGACGTAATGGTCTCGACATTGGTCGTTTCGCCAGTGGTGCACTCCGGAGGCTCGGCTCCGTCATCAACGGAACACAGTTTTAACTGCAAACAATAATGAATCATCTTACGCTCTGGCTGCCTAACAACAGTCTTTAGCGTGATCCTCCCGGTGTCGCACTAGCGCCGGATCTGGGTCTCAATCAATAGTGCTACGGGTCGCCTTCCCACCTGAAGGCGCGGCCAAGAGATAATCAGGTTAGCATTGTGCCGTTAGCCCTGCGCGTCGGCGCTCGCGCAATGCGAAATCCCAAGTAGGCGCACTATGAGTGTAGAGCTGTTGGTAGGAAGGCTGATGGACAGGGGTTCGATTCCCCTCGTCTCCATTGTTAGTGAGTATTGGTTTGTATTAAACGCCATAAATACCGTGAGAACGGGTTTATGGCGTTTTTGTTTGAGTCAGAATTGCATTGTTTAGAATTCCAGGTGCACATTCAGTACACAGACAGTATCTCGCACGGGTACGAAATACCCGCTATTAAATTATGAAGATTTTATGATAGCAACGACTAGTTTCTGAACAAAAACCTGCCGAGTCAATGGCCGGAAACTGTCAAACCCAAGCTAATTCTCCAGCTTCGTATTTTAGCCACTATTTGGGAGTGGACTCGCCGCCCTTAGCCGGGTCACCAAAATACTTTTCAATCTGGGCGGCCATCTTGGCCCTTTCGGCGGCTGTCACGTCGTCAACCCCCGCCGGCTTTTGATCATAAATCGGGTCTTCAACAGGCCAACTACCATCCGCCTGAGCTTGTGCAACAATTGCCCGACCGCCTTCACCCAGGCGGTCATAGGCGCTGGCTGCACTGATACCGCCATCTTCCGCATACGCCTGAATCGTTAGCTTTTCAGTTCGATAGGCTCGCGAGATCGTCGACTGCGAAACACCGAGCAGCTTGGCGACCTCAGCCTGCGACTTGCCGGCTTCGTCGATCAGTTGGAGCATCTTGCGCGTTTGCTCTGGTGTGAGTGCCGGCTTGCGGCCCTCACGATAGTCGGGGTTGTGCGCCTTAGCAAAATCCTTGCCCGCCTGGGTGCGCTCAACAATGCCGGTGTTTTCCATCTCCACGACTGCCGCCAAAATTCTAACAGTCAGCCGCCCAACGATTGTGTCGTCGATCACACCTAAGTTAAGGACGTTGAGGGCAACGCCTTTTTCCCGCAACGTCTTAATCAGATTCAGTGCCTCGCTCGGGCTGGCAGTCAGCCGACTCAGTCTCGTCACCGTGATCGTGTCACCCTGCCGCACCTGGTTCAGCAATGAATTGAGGCGGTGCCGATTCACGCGCTTGTTGGTGTATTTTTCTTTGAAAACCTGATCAACGCCATATTTTTTGAGCTGCGCAACCTGCTGACCAACTGTCTGAGCTGCTGATGTGACCCGTGCATAACCATAATTCATGCCTGCTACCTCCTGCCATGAGAATGACTTTTGCATATAAGTTATGAATAATCAGGAATATTCTACTGCCTTGGTGTCAGTTAGTCAATCACGACTAGTTGACCGCGAACAAAAACGCACCGGCAAGCTCGCCGATAAGCAAATTTGCTTATCACCCGCGCTAACGGTGCGTTTTCACTTACTTACTCACGACTTCTTTGGATGCTGCAACTGGGCCAGCACTGAGAGCGCCAGCAGCAAGGCCAGGGCCGCGGCAGTGGCGATGGCAGTGTCCCGGCTGAAAAACATCACCACGAAGACAAAGCCTAAAAAGGCCAGGACATACCAATCACCAAGTGGGAACAGCGGCGCCGAGAACAGCCCGCGTTCGGGGTGACGTTTCTTATGCCGCAAATGGGCGATAATGATCATCATCCAAACAAACAGGAAACAGACTGTGGCAACGCTTGTGACAAGGGTGAACACAGAGGCCGGCAGCACGGCGTTCAGTGCCACTGCGACGGCGATGACCCCACTGCTGACCAGCAAACTGCGCACCGGGACCTGGCGCCTTGACAGTTTGGCCAGTGCATGCAGCCGTGGTCGGGTGATGCTGAGTTCAAACAACAAACGCCCGGCACTGTATATTGCCGCCATGCAGGCCGAACCAGCGGCTGTCAGCACCACGAAGTTGACAATGCTGGCCGCGGCGGGAATGTGCAGACTATTGAACACTTGCACAAACGGGCTGCCGTTTGCCGCAACTTTTGACCACGGAAATATACTCATTAGGACAATCAACGCACCGACGTACAGCACAATGACCAACACAGGCAGCGAATTGAGCACCCGCGGCAGTGTGTGCTTCGGATCATGGGTCTCGGCGGCCGTTAGCCCCACCTGCTCGATGCTGGTGAAGGAGAAAGCCACCATTTGAAAGGACAGCATGAAGCCCCACAGCCCTTTGGGAAAAAGGCCACCGTGGCTGGTCAAGTTGGCAAGACTTGCTGCGCCTGCAGTGGTTGGCGCGTGGCCAAAAATCATGAATGCGCCAATGACAATCAAGGCCCCAATCGCGACGACTTTGATCATCGAAAACCAAAACTCGAACTCGCCAAACGACCCCACCGCGCTCAAGTTGACTGCCAGCAGCAGCACCAGTGCAACCAGCGCCGGCAGCCACTGCGGTAGGCTTGGCCACCAGAAGCGGATGTAGACCCCAATCGCCGTGACCTGCGCCATCGCGATCGCGACCCAGCAAAACCAATAAGTCCAGCCGGTGACGAAAGCGGCTCGAGGCCCCAGGTGATGCCGAATGAGATCGAGAAACGACCGGTCACCGGAATCGGCCAGCAGCAGTTCCCCCAGCGCTCGAAGCAGGAAAAAACACATCACGCCGGCCAGCAGGTAGGCAAAAATCAGCGCCGGACCGGCGACGTGAATGGATTGGCCCGCCCCCAGGAAAAGGCCGGTGCCGATTGTGCCGCCGATGGCCATCAGCTGGATGTGCCGAGCGGAGAGGTTGCGGGCAAGTTCGTCTTGAATGTTATGGTCAGCCATGCAATGATCCTTTCTGTTCGTGCCGGTCGTGCCAGACCCGGCCAAAGGTGACGAGCATCACCCAGGCCGCGGCAAGCAGCGCCGGAATCGCAGTCGTTTTAGACATAAGCATGATAATAGCAACTGCGATAAAGAACAGCAAGACCAAATAATCGCCTACCGGATAAAACGGCGCCACATATCCTTGCGCGTGCGGATTTTGCCGGCGATAACGGATGTGCGCCAGGATGATCATCCCCCACACGAACAGGAAACTGGTCGTTGCGACACTTGAAATCAGCGTGAACACGGCACTGGGGAGGAAAATATTGAGCAGCACTGCGATGGCGATCAAAGCCGCCGAGCCCAGGATCGCATTGGCCGGCACCTGCCGCCGGGACAACCGTCCAAACGGCTTTAGGACTCGGTTTTTGGTGCCAATGGTCAGCGAGAACAGCATCCGCCCGGTGGTGAAGAGGCTGGAGTTGCAGGCCGACGCCGCGGCCGTGAGAACCACGAAGTTAATGATGTCAGCGGCGGCCCTGATGCCCACATTACTGAACACCTGAACAAAGGGGCTCGAGTCCGGTGACACCGCAGACCACGGATAGATACACATGATCACCGCCAGCGCACCCAGATAAAACAGGATCACCCGCACCGGCAACTCATTGATGGCCTCAGGAATCACCTTTTTCGGGTTGGCCGTCTCCCCAGCGGTCATGCCGACCATTTCGATGCCCGCAAAACTAAACGTCACCATCTGAAACGACGCTAAAAACCCGCGCACGCCTTTGGGGAAAAAGCCGCCGTAATTGACCAAATTGGACACAGCAGCGTGCCCGCTGGCAGTCGGATAATGGGTCGCGATCATCCAGCAGCCGATAATAATCAGCCCGATGATGGCCCCCACTTTGATCAGGGCAAACCAAAACTCGGTTTCACCGAATACGCCAACCGAAATCAGGTTCATTAGCAGCAAGATTACCAGCGCGATTAGCCCCGGCAACCACTGCGGCAAGCTCGGGAACCAGAACCGAATGTACAGCCCAATCGCCGTGACTTCTGCCATCGCGATCGCCAGCCAGCAGATCCAGTAAGTCCACCCCACAACAAACCCCGCGCGCGCGCCAAGGTAACGCTTGATGAAGTCGACGAACGAATGCTGCGACAGATCGGACATCAATAGCTCGCCCATCGCACGCATCATCAGGAAGCACACGAGCCCGGCAATCAGATACGCCAAAAGGATCGAAGGCCCGGCGACGTGAATCGACTGGCCCGCTCCAAGAAACAGGCCCGTCCCGATGGTGCCCCCGATCGCGATCAGCTGAACGTGGCGCCCTTTTAAACTGCGTGATAGCTCTTGTTCTGGTTTGGCTTGCATGAACTTCCCTCCGACATAGTAGTTCCATTGTAATAGCCGATTTACCGCCATTCAAAGTCAAGCATGCCGGTTTCACACAAAAGCCGCGGCCTCAACGCGATGAGACCGCGGCTGTATTCATTTTCTTAATTATTTGATGAAATTATCTCACTCATCAATGATGACCCGCGCGGGATCCATTCTTTTATCCAAAAATGCCTTGAGGACTGCCGGGGACTGCGACAAACGCAGCTTGGCAATCGTCACGCTGCCGACCATTGGCGCCACCTCGGTCAACCCCGTCGGCAGCACCGTGAGATGAAGCGCCGTCAGCGTATTCAGCCCGCGGACCGCCCCAATTCGCGTGATCAGGGAATCGGCGGTCACGCCATTGCGCCAAAAGCCGAACAGTCCCAACATCCCGGTGATGAAGAAGCCGCTGATGTAGTCGGCTGGCGTGCGACTAGTCAGCACCGTGAAAATACCGATCATCACCGCGGCCGCCCAGTAAAACCACTGGAAAAAGCGGTTGGGCCGGGCCGTGAACACCAGCTGCGTCCGCACGTAGACCAGCACCGCGGCGGCGATCACAAACACCGCGAGATAGACATAACTAAAAATCGTCATTGGGCTCCCCCATTCAAAAAAACGGCCACAGGGGCCGCTTTGTCTACTTGCCGAGGCGCACCACGTCGCGGGCAATCATCAGCTCTTCGTTGGTTGGCACCAACAGCACCTTAACCTTGGAATCGTCACTGGAAATCAGGCGTTCCTTAGCCATGACGTTGTTGCGCTCGTCGTCGATCTTGGCGCCAAAGACAGCAAGCCCATCGATGATCCGCTTGCGCATCACGATGTCGCCTTCGCCCATGCCAGCGGTAAAGACCAGGGCATCAACACCGCCCATTTCGGCGATGTAACCGGCGACGTACTTGATGATTCGGTTAGCAAAGATGTCGATGGCCAGCTGCGAAGCCGGGCGGGTATCGCGGGTCTTTTCAAGCTCACGCATATCCGGGGACAGACCTGACAGCGCGTAGATTCCCGACTCCTTGTTCAAGATATCGATCATCTTTTCGGGATCGGTGATGTTGAGTTTTTGCATCAAAAACGCCACCAGTGAGGCGTCGATGTCGCCGCTGCGGGTACTCATGGTCACCCCAGCCAGTGGCGTGAAGCCCATCGAGGTATCAAAGGACTTGCCGTCTTTTTCCGCCGTGATCGACACGCCGGAGCCCAAGTGCATGGTGACCATTCGCAGGTCTTCCAGCGGCTTGCCCAAGAGTTCAGCAGCGCGGTGGGACACGTAGCGGTGACTGGTGCCGTGCGCGCCGTACTTGCGGGCGCCGAATTTTTCGTAGTATTCCGGCTTAATGGAGTACAGGTAATTCATCTTTGGCATCGTCGTGTGGAAAGAGGTATCAAACACGCCAACTTCCGGCACGCCGGGCAGCAGCTTCATAAAGGCGCGCACCCCTTCTGCTTCCGCTGGATTATGGAGCGGCGCGTATTCGGAAAGGGCTTCAACTTCCTTCAAAGACTTCTCGTCGAGCTTCTCCGACTCCTTGAAGCGTTCGCCCCCCGCGACAATGCGGTGGCCGACGCCCTGGATCTCCTGGTAGTCGCTGATGATTTTCAGGTCCAGCAGCGCCTTGAGCAGCATATCCACGGCCATGTCCGCGGTGGGAATGTCCTGGTTGACCACGTACTTCTGGCCGTCGCCGTACTTGACCTTAAATTCGGAATTCGGCAGCCCCATGCGGTCGACCATGCCCTCGGCGATGACTTTTTCTTCAGGCATGTTGAACAGTTTCCACTTCAGAGTTGAGCTACCGGCATTAATGGCTAAAATTTTTGGCATTTGAACATCTCTCCTACGCTAGATTTTGAGCGGCCCAGCTGTGCACTGAGTCGATGAATTTACTGAATGCATCCCGATCGGTAAGCTCAGGGAACGACCCGATCAGCACTTGCTTGGCCTGCTTAGTTCCGGCTCCTGGCTTTTGCAGGATCAACAGCGACTTTTGCGCCGAAGCCTTGGCAAACAGCGACTGCGGCAAGTTGAGCAAGCCTTGAAAGTGGGCACTGGCCGTCAGCCAGGCCGTCAAGCCTTCTGCCTCACTCGACTGGAACACCGTGCTCGGTACGAAAAATAGCCCGAGGCCGCCAGCTTTCAGCGCCCGCAGGCTCTGCTCGATCAACAGGTGGTGCGCATACGAGTGCCCGCTTTTGGCCGCAGTGGCAAATTGCTTAGCTCGCTCATCAAGCGGGTAAAAGCCCACTGGCAGGTCGGACACGACAAGCGCCGCATCGTGGGTCGCAAGCGGCCCCAGTGCGTCCTCGTGCAGCAGCTCAACATCTTGGTGTTGCATCTGGCTGCTCATTCCCGCAAACGCCAGCAGCGTCTCGTCGTTATCGACACCCACGCCTTTGACCTTAACATTCAGGGCTGTTTTCAGCTGATTCATCACTGCAAACAGCAAGTTCCCCGTCCCCACCGCCAAATCGGCAACGGTGAGCGCCTCAGGAACCGGCTGCAGGAAGACACTGGCAATAAAGGTTGCCAGCTCGGCCATCGCATCCGGCGTCACTTGCTTATTCGGTTCGATAGCATCGATTTGAATGGCTTTGACCAGGACCAGCTGCAACGCCTGCCGGCATTCCTCGGCGGTAAAAGTGGTCAGATCCAGAGGATCAAAAATGGCGGTCAGCTTGCTGACGGTCCCCTGATCCGGCACGCCGTCTTGAACGGTGATCGTGCCGGCAAGCAGGTCCTCACCCGCCTCTGTTGCCGCCTCAAAGTAACTAGTCTTGACCTGCTTATGCAGCAGGCTGGTTGCTTGATCCAGTGCCTGATACAGTGTTTCCATGTGCTCGTTGGCCACGCTGTTGCCCCCTTATAATCGTACAAAACCATTCTACCGATGCAGGGGGGCTTATTCAAGCTGATAATGTTCAGGGCTGCACAACTTCACCCCCGGATTCCGGGGATTGGGTCCGCTTCCATTTTTCGTATGCTGCAGTGAACGCTTGCTCTTCGAGCTGCAGCTGCCGGGTATAGGTGACTCGCCAGCTGGCAAACTGCCGCAACGCGGCAGTGCTGACAAGCGTCACCAAAAGCAGCAGCATGATAGCACTCAGTAGTGCACTAGCGCGTCGTTTTATCATTGAGCACTCCTGTCAGGCGGGCGCCGCTGAGCATAAACAACTCATAACGCACGCTGCCCGGACCAATGTCAGTCAACCGAATCTTGGCCACCCCATAAATCAGCGGTGTGGTGCCGGGGCCACTCTCGGTCCCTGACCCTTGAAGGTAGGATCCAGAAGCGGTGCGCCGAACCTCTAGTTTGAGGTGCTGATATTGAACGCCACCGGTCACGGGAGTTGGGTCGCGGTCCGGCACGTTATAGTATAAAGAAGTCGGCATGACAGTTTTGAATTCAGCCCTTTTGGCCATGTACGGGGTGAGCGTGTTCGCCATTTGCAGCATGGCCACCTCTTGATTTAGATTGGGCAGCTGACGCACCGCACCCAGTACCGGCCGCCAGATCAGCAGCAAGCCACTCATCAGCGCCAAGGCCACCAGCACCTCAGCGAGCGTCATCGCTGAATGGAAACCAGAATTTTTGTCCATCCGTTTGCCGCACCTCCACCCCATCGGCCTTGATTGCGACCGCGTAGGTCTCTTTTCCAAACCACACCGTCGTTTCACCAGTACCGGGATGGGCCGCCAGCGCGGTGCGAGCGGCATAGCGAACCGCCACTGCCTGCCGCACTGGCATCACCTGCACCTGATACTGATGGGCCAGCAGGGTCAACCAGCTCACCAAAATGGCGGTGACGATCAGCGCGCCCAGGTGCTCCGCCAACACACTCGCCTTTCTCATTCGTTCTTGCGTACCATCACCCCCCACTGCATCATGACCACCAGCCTCACATACTTGCCATTGCCTCGGCGAAATACGATGGTGCCACTGTCGACGGCCCCACTCGCAAAAAATTTGTACTGCACCTTGGAAGTCTTGAGTCCGCTGGCTGTTAACACCCCAATGGGGGACAGCGACAGCGAATCTGGCAGCGCAATGAAATAATCACCTGCACCGAGTGCGCCTTGCTCCTGAAACCTCACGCGCTGAGTCGTAATGGTCATCCATCCTTGCCCGTCGCCCTGTCTGACGTGCTGGCGGAGTTGGTCCCACCCGTCGACGACCTGAGCCAAAAACTGCTCCTCGCGCTCGCGGATCACCAGGCCGCGACCGACCACCATCACGCCGGCACTCATCATGATGAAAATGCTTAGTGCCAGCAGCACCTCAACCATTGTAAATGCGCGTCTCATTTGAGCTTAAATCCTGGTGGCGAGTCCGCCGAGTAATTGGCCACGTCTCCCAGCTGACTGCTTTGAGCCCTAGTAATGATTCCGGCCTGCACCAAAGCTTCAACACTCCGAAACTCGGTTTTGTCGCTGTCAGGCTGCTCGTACGCAATCGTGATTTGCGCGTTGACGGTTTCGACCATTGCCCGGCTTTGACGCACCTTCGCCTGTTCAACCTGTCCTTGGATCGTGACCACTAACGTCAACGTCAGCACAATAATCAGCGCCAATGCTGCCAGCACCTCGATCAAGGTAAACGCCTTGCGTTTCTTCATGGCAATCCTCCTAAATTGTCGTAAAGCGGTAGCAATAATTCTCGATACATCATGACGATTTGCAGTCCGATCAAAATAAACATCACCGGTTGCACCATCGCCAGCCAGCGCTCAATGCGCTCTTCAAATCGCGCCAACAGCTGCTGGGCAAACAGCGCCATCCCCGCCTCCACGAGAGCTTGCGGCTGACCCATCAGCAGCAGTTCCCGCGCCGGGGGAAAAATCAGGCGATGATTCAGTGCTGACTCGATCGACTCCCCTGCAGTCAAGCGGGCTTGCACCATCAAGCCTACCGGGACCAAGGGATTGGCCGCGTCCTCACTAAGCGCCTCAAAGTAACTGACCAACGGCAGACCGGCCCCTAGATACTGCGCCAGACCGCTGACAAATTGATACTGATAGTATTCGATTGCCAGCACTCGAATGACCGGCACGCGCTGAAACAGGCCGGCTCGCCCGACCGGGGTCAGCCGGCGAAGAGCAACGAACCCACCGCCCAACAGCATGGCCAGCACACCGCCGCCAATCAGCTCCGTGCGGACGAAGCTCGCGTGAGTGCCGCCCAGCATTGGCAAGACCCCCACCAACAACACTGTCTGGATGACTCCCAGCAGACCAAGTAAAAGCACCGGATACACCATGAGCTGTCTGAGTTTGTGGCGGCTAGTCGTCTGCACCCGCACCAGTGCCGCGGCATCGTGAAGCGCGCTTGCCAGGTGGCCGTGGTGCTCCGCCAGCCTTAGCTGCGCGATAATTTGAGGATGAAAGTGAAGCTCGGCTAGGCTTTCGCCCAGACCGTTGCCCGCCGCGAGTCGCTCGTCCAGCAGCCGCCACAATGCGGCTTGCTCCTTGAAGGTCAATGTGATCAATGTCAGGGCCTGGCGCAGTGAAAACCCAGCGGACAATTCCTGACTGAGTTGTTCACAAACGGCCAGTTGAGTGGCCAAGGCTAACCGCCGCTTAGTCATTTGCTGCCTCCTCGTGCACCAGCACCGAAACCACCGGGTGGACCACTGGGTCGCTTTCCAGGTGCACATCCGCGCTCATGCGCAGCGCCGCCTGCACCAGCGGCCTGGCCACCCCAAGCGCAGTCAACCGCAGCGGCACCTGCGCCGCCTGCTTCGCGTGCACCGTCGTCAGCACCACATGCCCGGAAATTGCGGCCTCACACGCCGCCTGCGCCGTTTCAAAATCCCGGATCTCGCCGATCACCAGCACATCGGGCCGCTTCCGCAGCGCTGCCTTCAGTAAACTGGCGTAGCTCATTCCCGCCTCGGGATTCACCTGCAGCTGCAAAAACGCCGGGGCGGCGATTTCCACCGGGTCCTCGATCGTCATCACCATGCGCGCCTGCCCCAGCGCCGTCGCCACCTGATACAGGAGCGTCGTCTTGCCGCTGCCGGTCGGGCCACACAGCGCAAGCATCCGCTGCTGATTCAACCGATCGACCAAGTCTTCGACAATCGGGGCGGTCCATTCGTCTAGGCCTGGTACGCCGTAGATCAGCCGTGCGACGAGTGCCTCCTGATTCGTGTAGTCGCCCACTGTACTGAGTCGCAGCGTGATGCCAAGCTGCGCCAACGGCAGCGCCCCGAGCTGCGGTCTTCTGGTTTCGGCAACGTTCATCCCGGCGTCATACTTCAACGCCCTGATCCAGCTGGCCCCTTCCCCAAGCGTCCGAACCGTAGCCTCGCCCCAGCCGGTTGCCGTTCGGATCAGCACAGTCACGCCAGTGGGTTTGGGCAGAAAATAAACATCACTGGCCAGTGCGGCGCGCGCCTTTTCAAATATCTCAAGCAGTCCAGCCTCCATCTTTCTCACCTCGCCAAAAGATTTCGCTAGGGACACAAAAACACCCCTCAGAAGTTGAGGGGTGCATGAATCGCATTTGACTCAAATTGCCTTAGTTGGCGAGATCTTCATCGGGCCACTTGGCCGAGGTGTAGACGTTTTGCACGTCGTCGTTATCTTCCAGCGCATCAATCATGTTCTGGAAGGTCTCAAGCTTGTCCTCTGGAATCGGCACCGTGTTTTCCGGAACCATCGTCAGCTCGGAAGTCGTGAAATGGAAGCCTTGGGACTCAAGCGCATCGCGCACAGCGGCGAAATCTTTAGGGTCGGTGTAAATTTCAAACTCGTCGTCTGAAGTCTGCAAATCTTCCGCTCCGGCTTCAAGAACAGCCTCGAGCATTTGATCCTCATCAACGTCCAGCCCTTCGCGATCGATCACAAAGTAGCCTTTACGATTAAACATATATGAAACCGCGCCGGCGCCAGCCATGGTGCCGCCGTGACGGGTAATCGCCACGCGCACATCGGAGCTGGTGCGGTTCTTGTTATCAGTCAGCGCTTCGACCAACACACCGATGCCAGCCGGGCCGTAACCTTCGTATTGGACTTCATCATACTGAGTGGTGTCGCCACCCTCGGCTTTATCTAACGCGCGCTTGATATTGTCCTTGGGCATGTTGGCAGCCCGGGCTTTATCCATGACCAACCGCAGCGACGGGTTGTTGTCTGGGTCAGAACCACCTTGCTTTGCTGCCATGAAAAGCTCACGGGAGATTTTTTGGAAAATTTTACCGCGCTTGGCATCCTGAGCGTTCTTCCGGCCCTGGATGTTGTGCCACTTGGAATGTCCTGACATCTTAAACCCTCTTTTCGAAAAATTAGTATGGACATAAACGCTATTGAGTATAGCAAAAAAACAGGGGCTATTCAACGCGTCGCGGCGCGCTTCTTGTGCTGACGGCGCCGACTGGCAACCAGCAGTGCGACCAGGATTCCGAGCAGCGCCCCGACTGTATCCAGCATCACGTCCTGAAACAGCGGCGTGCGGTCGGCCGTCAGCATCTGGTGAAACTCATCAAAGGCCGCGACCCCAGTACTGCTGAACAGGGTCAACACCAGTCTCAGCCACCGCGGCTTGACCCAGTCTCGCAGCCCCAGAAAAGCCGCCAGGCCAAAGAGAAAAAAGCTCCCAAAATGGGCCAGCTTACGCAGGAAAAACTCAACCAGTCCAGACAATCCCATGGCCTGAATCGAAACGTGCTGCGCCGCCCAGTAAAAATCGATGTGATTCAAAAACGCCCAGCCTGAATGCGCCGGCAGCAGTGTGTTCAGCTCGGGCACGAGGCTCTGAGCGTGATACGGCATACTGGAACTGATGAACAAACCAATCATCACGACCAGATTGAGCCACAGCCAGTTGTATTTTTTGACCATCGACATCCCTCCGCTGCCATCAGTTTATCACATCAAAACGCGGCTGACGGCCAGTGCTCGCGGCCGCCAAGCACCAACAAAATTGACGCCGCCATCTTTTCTATCTATAGCCGCCACAGTTCGCTATAATTAGCGCAGACATCATGTCATCAAACTTGGGGGTGGGGCAATCATATGAAAATCAATCTGATAAATCCGGCCACGCGGCAGATCAAGCAGGCCAAAATCGGCTTTTCGTGGACAATGTTCTTCTTTGGGCTGTTCGTCCCGCTGATTCGCGGCGACTGGAAATGGTTCTTCATTCTTCTGGCCATCACGATCATCTTGGGCGTGCCGACGCTCGGCTTTGGTGGGGCGCTGGTCGGCCTAGTGTTCTCATTCATCTACAATCGGCTGTACATCAACGACCTCCTGAGCCACGGCTACGGCCCGGCGGATGACTACTCCGAAACCGCCCTGCAGAGCCACAACTTCATCGGCTAACACCACATGAATGGCAGAAAAAAGGTCCCCATCACCTGCTTGCGCACTTGCGCAGGCTGATGATGGGGACTTTTTGGTTGATTATTCGACGGTCACCGACTTGGCCAGATTGCGCGGCCGGTCGACGTCATAACCGCGGTCCAGGCTGGTAAAGTAGGCCAGCAGCTGCCCGGGAATGATGGTCAGAAGCGGTGTCAGCAGCGGATCGAGGTCATCGACGATCACCTGATCGCCCGGTTCGGCCAAGCTGGCGGAAGCAATCCGTAGCACCTTGGCGCCGCGCGCTTCAACCTCCTCGGCGTTGCTGCGCGTGCGAGCCGCCGTCACCGGATCGGTGATGAAGGCGACCACCGGCGTCTCTTGCTCGATCAAGGCAATCGTGCCGTGCTTCAGCTCCCCTGCCGCAAACCCTTCAGCCTGCACGTAAGAGATTTCCTTCAGTTTCAGCGCCGCTTCCAGGCTCACAAAGTAATCGGTGCCACGCCCAATGAAAAAGGCGTTGCGGGTGTTACCGAACATGTCTGTGGCTAGCAGATGAAGCTGCTCCTGCTGGTCGATCAGCGCCTGCTGGCCGGTCGCGGCCAGGCTGAGCTGGTGGGCGACGTCGAACGCGGCCGCTGCTGGGACCTGTTTCACCATGCCCAACGCCTTGGCCAGCAGCGCCTCAACGGCCACTTGTGCCGTGTACGCCTTGGTCGAGGCAACGGCGATTTCCGGCCCGGCCGCCAACTCAACGGCATAGTCTGCCTCACGCGCCAGAGTTGAGGTGATCACATTGGTTAAGGTCAATGACGGGTAGCCTGCCTGCTTGACATTCACCAGCACCTGCCGAATATCCGCGGTCTCGCCGCTTTGCGTGAGAAAAATGAACATCGGTTTGGCTGACAGCAGCGGCTGGTGATAGCCAAACTCAGAGGCAAGGTAAGCCTCCGTTGGCACCTTGGCGAGCTGCTCAAACAGGCTTTGCCCCACCAGCCCGGCATGATAGCTGGTGCCGGCCGCGACAATGTAAAGCCGATCTGCTGAGGCTAGCGCCTTGAGCATCGCCTGATCGAACTGCGGGGCGCCGGCTTGGTCGACGTACCGGCTAATCAAGCGCCGCATCACGGCCGGCTGCTCGGAAACTTCCTTGAGCATGTAAAACGGGAAAGTGCCCTTCTCCGCGTCAGCCGCGTCGATGCTGACGGTGATTGGCGCCCGGTCCAGACGCTCGCCGGCCGCATTTTCAATCGCGATGTCATCGGCAGTGAGCGTGACGAGTTCACCATCATTGAGCTCGATGAACTGATCGGTTTCCTGAAGCATCGCCAAGGCATCTGAGGCGACGACATTGAAGCCTTGCCCCTTGCCAACCAGCAGTGGACTCTTGTTCTTGGCCACATACAGGTGATCGGCATCCGTGCGATCTGCGAGGCAGAACGCATAGGAGCCTTCAAGCAGGCTCAGTGTTTTGGCAAAGGCGGCCTTGGCACTCAGTCCTTCGCGGGCAAAAAAGGCCACCAGCTGGACCACCACCTCGGTGTCCGTCTGACCGGCGAAGGGCACGTCGCCGAGATACTTGGCCCGCAAGGCCGCAGCGTTCGTGATCACGCCATTGTGCACCAGGTAGAACCGCTCATCGTTTGAGACGTGCGGGTGCGCGTTTTCAATCGTCGGCTTGCCGTTTGTCGCCCAACGCGTATGGCCAATGCCCATGGTCCCCTGCACCTCGGGCCCGACGGCGGCCACCAGTTGGCTAATCCGCCCCACCCGCTTGACGAGGTGATCGTGGCCTTGACCGTCGTTCACGTAGAGACCGGCCGAGTCATACCCGCGGTACTCCAGCTTTTCCAGGCCCTTGAGCAAGACCTCCGGGGCATTTTCCTTACCAACGACACCGACAATTCCGCACATAATCCCACATCCGTTTCATTTTATTGGTATAAACCATTTTCTGAATATTGGTTCATATGATTTATGTCCAAATATAGTGCTGTGTCTGGATACTGTCAACAAAAACGTCTGGCGGTATAGGGATTATTAATAAGATTGGTATAGCAAATAACCTCAAAAAAAGACCCTTGGCTCGGTAATCACTGAGCCAAGGGCCTGATTAAATACTTTACGCTTCGCCGCCCATTTCGCTTTTGACGACGGCGACAATCTGATCGACATACTGATTGACCAGGTCTGTAGTTTTAGCTTCTGCCATCACCCGGAGCAGCGGTTCGGTCCCACTTGGCCGAACCAGCACGCGGCCGTCGCCGGCCATCTCTTTTTCGACCGTATCAATTGCGGCCTGGATCGCAGGGTACTGTTGCCAGTTATTCTTGTCCGAAACTTTAACGTTGACCAGCTTTTGCGGGTAAGTGTGCACCGGCGCAGCCAGTTCGGACAGCGGCTTGCCCGTTTTCTTCATCACATTCAGCAGCTGAATGCCGGTGAGCATGCCATCCCCGGTGTTGTGGTAATCGAACAAGATCACGTGGCCGCTTTGCTCGCCGCCAATGTTGTACCCGTGCGCCCGCATCTCCTCGGACACATGCCGGTCGCCAACTGCGGTCTGAACCGACTTCATGCCGTTTGCTTCAAGCGCTTTGTACATCCCCAGGTTGGACATGACCGTGGTCACGACCGTGTCCTGCTTAAGCCGACCCTGGGCCTTCATGTAGCTGCCCAAAATGAACATGATCTTGTCGCCGTCAACGATCTGGCCATTTTCATCCACCGCAATGCACCGATCACCATCACCATCGAAAGCCAGCCCGACTTGGGCCCCTTTTTCGACCACAAACTTGGCCAGTGCTTCCGGATGCGTCGAGCCAACGCCCTTATTGATATTGATGCCGTCAGGATGAGTCGCCATGGTGTCAAACTCCGTGTCCAGATCAGCAAACAGACGCGCCACCAAAGCGCTCGTGGCCCCGTTCGCCGCATCCAGTGCGACGTGAATCCCGGTCAAATCATCTGACAAGGTCTGCTCGAGAAACTGCGTATACTTGAGTGCGCCTTCAGGATAGTCATTGACGTGGCCTAGACCCTCGGCCGCCGGGCGCGGCAAGGTATCCTCCGGGGCATCCAGCAAGGCTTCGATCTCATCTTCGGTTTCATCTGACAGCTTGTAGCCATCCGGGCCGAAGAATTTGATGCCATTGTCTTCTGCCGGGTTGTGACTGGCGGAAATCTGAATGCCGGCGTCGGCGCTTTGCACCTTGATCAGATACGCCACTGCAGGCGTCGTGATGACGCCTAGTGACAGCACCTCAATGCCTACTGACAGCAGGCCGGAGATTAAGGATTCGGCCAGCATTTCACCAGATGCACGGGTATCGCGAGCGACCAGCACCAAGGGCTTTTTTGCCGTGTCCTTCGCGTGCTCAGTCAGTACGTACCCGCCGCAGCGCCCCAGCCGAAACGCGAGCTCCGGACTCAGCTCCTGATTTGCGATACCTCGAACCCCGTCAGTGCCAAAATACTTCGTCATGCCAAATGCCTCATTTCTGAATTTTTTATGGTTGATTTATTTTTCCACAGAACTGCTCGATGCGCTCGAGACGCTGGACGAGTCACTACTGCTGCTCGACTCGCTTGCGCCGGTACCGCCGGCAGTGGGATCCGTCATCAGGGTCACCTGAACCTTGATGGTCCGCGGAGCGCTGGAAACAATACCAGTGGCCGCCGTGCTCAGGCGAACCGTCAGTGAGGTGCTCTTGTTAATTTTTGAGATGTCGATCGGCACGGTCAGCGTGTCAATTTTTTTCAGTGCCGCGCGTGTGCCATAAATCGTGGCAGTCGTGGTGTCAGTATTCAACGTGAAGCTGGTGCCATGGGGCACCGTCCCGGTTTGCTTCAAGACCACCGCGACCTTCTTGCTCGGCAGACTGACTGGCAGGTGAACGTGAACTGTCGCTGGAGAAAGGACCACGTTCAATGTGTTGCCGTCCTCATCCAGCGCCTGAAGCAGGACTTCTTGATCGACGTCAGCTTTGGTGTTGCGCGTCATCACAAGGTTCGCGACCACTTGGTAGACCCGGTTGATTTCGCCTTTACCGCCGGTGACCTCAGCCGTTTCCGAACTCAACTGGGCCGTATCCGCACTGTAGCCAGGCGCCAGACTATCTGCATTGTACTTGACTTGAATCGGCATCTTGCGCGTGCGCCGATCCTGAATCGTCACTTTAATGGTCTGCGGTTTGATGGCATAAGTGAGGTCTTTGTTTAACCCCTGCTCCTTGAGCCGGACGGTGTGGGTGCCCACGCCAAGGCCGGTCAGATCCGCGACAACGCGGAAATTCAACGTGTTGGCAGTCATGGTAACCAAACTGGTGCTGCCTTCCAGATCCACCGTCACCCGCTGCGGATAACCGGTGATGAAATACTTGTCGGTGTCCGCCTTCAACTCCAAGGGCACTCGCAGCGTGCGTTTGGTCGTCGCCGTGACTGCGGCGCCATTGTTGCCATTATTCTGCGCCCGATTGATTTGCTCCGCATTGACGTAACCGAAAAGCGCGATGGCGAGCACTAAGGCGAGGACCCGGTAGAACCACTTGCTGTCCCAGAGTTTGCTAAAGTCAAATTTCATCGCTTGGTCCCTCCCTTGCGTTTCAAATCAGAGAAGAACGTCTGGAACCGATTCTGCTTCTCGGTGTCTTGTGGAATCAGCTGAGCCTTGAACAGCTTCAGGTAATCCGTCCGCGTCAAATCGCGGATCAAATGGTTGTTGGTCGTGACGGTCACCCCGCCTGTTTCCTCGGAGATGACAACCGTCAGCGCGTCGGTCACTTCGCTGATCCCGACTGCGGCCCGGTGCCGAGTCCCTAATTCCTTGGGGATTAGGCTGCTTTCCGAAAGCGGCAGGTAGGCGGCGGCGACGGCGATGCGGTTATCGCGAATGATCACCGCCCCGTCGTGTAGCGGCGTGTTGGGAATGAAAATATTGATCAGCAGTTCCCCCGATACATCCGCATCAATGGGAATCCCCGTTTCAATGTAATCCTCGAGGCCAGTGTTTTGCTGAATCGTGATCAACGCGCCAATCCGCCGCTTGCTCATGTATTGAATGGCCTTGTCCAGCTCCTTGACCAGTCGCTCTTCCTGCTGATGCTCGTCAGTGCGCGTCCATGGCAGAACCGAGCCGCGGCCCAAGTGCTCCAGCCCGCGCCGAATTTCTGGTTGAAAAATGATGACCATTGCGGGTACCGACCAGGTGATGATCATGTCGACCATGTAGCCGACGGTGTGCAGCTGCAGGATCAGGGACACGACCTTGATTGCCACGATCACGAACACGCCCTTGAGCAGCTGGACGGCCTTGGTCCCACGAACCAGCATGATCAGGCGATAGACCACATACCAAACGACAAGAATGTCGATCAGACTGGTCACCGTCGACCAGCGCAGTATATTACTGAGAAAATCCTGCATAGCCTGTCCTCCATCTTTATTATCGACTTATTATACCACGGCGGCCCCATCGTTCTTTCAGACCTTTTGCGCGCCTGTTTCGGCAAAATATTTTTCTGTACCAGTTCAGAGAATATGTATTCGGTTGCAAAAAATGGGAACCTCTAGTGAAATCATGAACAGACAGTGTGCCCTGAGCGTCATCAGCGCACTGGCCAAGGCTCGTTTGAAACGTCGCTCATCACCTGTTATACCATGTTTTCAGCGTGTTTACATTTGTTTTCAAGACGTTAGGATGAAGGTAATCAGACACGGAAAGGTCGATCATCATGGCAAAAGTTGCTGCAATGAAACACGCTGAACGTCAGGCGGACCCAAGCACCGAAGTCAACACCTTGGTCAGCACGGCTCAGCTCGCGTTCAACACCTACTCTCGATTCACCCAGGAACAAGTCGACAACATCACCCAGGCGGTGACAGCCGCCGCCCGTGCGCACGCCAAGGACTTGGCATTTCTCGCTTGGAAGGAAACTGGCCGCGGCAATGCCGAAGACAAGGCCATCAAAAACATCTACGCGAGCCAATACATCTGGAATTCGATCAAAGATGTGAAAACCGTCGGCATGATTGAGGAAGACCGCGTCAACGGACTGACTAAATACGCAGAACCACTCGGCATTTTGGCCGGCGTCACCCCTGTGACCAACCCGACATCCACGGTTATTTTTAAAGCAATTCTCGCACTTAAAACTCGCAATGCCATCATCTTCGGCCTGCACCCACAGGCCCAGCAGTGCGGCGCTGCCACGGTCAAAATCCTCGAAGCCGCCGCGGTCAAGGCCGGGGCCCCAGCCGGCCTCATTCAATGCATTCACCACCCCAGCATCGAGGCGTCTAGTGCCCTCATGAATCATCAAGGCGTCGCGCTGGTGCTGGCGACCGGCGGGCCGAGCCTCGTCAAGGCCGCCTATTCGACTGGTAAGCCCGCCCTGGGCGTCGGCCCGGGCAACGCCCCTGCCTATATAGAAAAGACCGCGGACATCGCTTCAGCGGTCAACGATATCCTATTAAGTAAGTCTTTTGACAACTCGATGGTCTGCGCCTCAGAAAACAGCATCGTTGTCGATCGGGCCATTTACCCGGCTGTTCGCAAGGCGTTCAGCCAGCGCGGTGCCTACTTTGTGCCGGAAAGTGAAATCGCGCAGCTCAGCCGGACCGTCATCGATCCGCAAAGACACACTGTACGCGGCCCGATTGCCGGTCAAAGTGCTGAGAAAATCGCGCGGCTGGCCGGCATTACAGTCCCGAAAGGCACCAAATTGCTGATTGCCAAACTTGATGGGATTGGCCAGAACTTCCCGCTGTCTGGGGAGAAGCTGTGCCCGGTGCTCGGCCTGTACATCGCCAATGACCAGGCCAGCGCCTTCAACCTGTGCCAAGGCCTGCTTAACTATGGCGGCCTCGGCCACACCGCGGCGCTTCACACCACCGACGAAAAAGTGATCGCCGCGTTTGGTGAACGCATGCCAGCGTGCCGGATTCTGGTCAACTCGCCTGCGTCCTTGGGCGGAATTGGCGGTTTGTTCAACCACTTGACCCCGTCGCTGACGCTAGGGACGGGCTCCTACGGCAAGAATTCTATCTCTCATAACCTGACCGCCATGGACCTGCTGAATATCAAAACCGTGGCGCGCGCTACTCGCCATCCCAACGAGCTGATCGGTGAACTCCGCGATTTGATCCATGCAAATTAATCGTTTTCTCATTTTGTCAGTACGCCAGTTTGGCCCGCCAGCGCGAGTCGGCTGGCGTTTTGCGTGCATGCGTTTAACCCGCTTGAACAAAGCGCAAAAATGGGTGTTCAATTTCGCGCAAAGCGTTAGAATGTCCCTATGAACCATGCGGCTTTATGGTCCGTAAAGTTTGGGGTGCCCGGCCCAGCCGGGCCATTTTTTCGGCGCTTGCCGAAACGTGGAGGTTAGATAGATTATGTCTGCAACAGAAAAAAAAGCGCAGTACGCGACTGATTCACCCGATGAGGTCTTGAAGGACCTCAACACCACCGCCACTGGGCTTAGTGAGGCCGAAGCAAAAAAGCGGCTCACCCAGTACGGGGATAATACGATCACCAAAGCTCAGGGAGAATCACGCTTCAAAGCATTCATCAAGAACTTCACCAGTTTGATGGCGATTCTTCTGTGGGTCTCGGGGTTTGTGGCGATCTTTTCCGGGACACTTGAACTGGGGATCGCAATCTGGTTGGTTGACATCATCAACGGCCTGTTCAGCTACTGGCAACAATTTCAGGCGAAAAAGGCCACTGATTCGTTGATGGCCATGCTGCCAACATTCACCCAGGTTTACCGCGATGGTAAGTTGGAGCAGAAAAACGCGACCGAGCTGGTGCCAGGTGACGTCTTTATGCTTCAAGCCGGTAACGCGATTCCAGTTGATGCCCGGTTGATCGAAGCAACTTCTATGCAAGTCGACCAAAGCGCCCTGACTGGCGAATCTGTGCCAGAATCCAAGTTTGTGAAGTACGACCCAGGCGAAGGTCAGTTTGCCGAAAGTAACCTGATTTATGCTGGGACCACCATTGGTGCCGGTACTGGTAAAGCGGTCGCAATCGCCACTGGGATGCACACCGAATTTGGTAAAATCGCGGCACTGACCCAGCAGCAGGAAAAGGCCAAGAGCCCGTTGGCCATTGAGCTGGATCACCTGACCCGACAGATTTCTATCATTGCCATCGGGATCGGCGTCGCATTTTTCGTTGCCTCAATTTTCTTCGTCCACTACCCCGTCGCCAAGGCCTTCATCTTTGCGCTGGGCATGATCGTCGCCTTCATTCCTGAAGGTTTGCTTCCGACCGTCTCCTTGAGTCTGGCCCAAGGCGTCACGCGCATGGCCAAGAAACACGCGCTGGTCAAGGATTTGAACTCCGTTGAGACCCTTGGCGAGACCACCGTCATCTGCTCGGATAAGACCGGGACGCTGACGCAAAACCAAATGACTGTCAATCACGTCTGGACTCGCAGCAAGGAATACAAAGTTACGGGTCAGGGCTATGTGAACAATGGTCACATCGAATTAGACGGACAAAAAGTCGACCCGATGAAGGAACCAGAGCTTGGCCTGCTGGTGCGCGTTTCTTCCTTGAACAACGACACCCAAGTCCAGCAGGACAAGGAAAACGGGAAGCCCAAAATTTTGGGTACCCCAACCGAAGCTGCTTTGGTCATCTTGGCTCAAAAAGCTGGCTTCGACCTGGCGGCTGCCACCAAAGAAACACCGCGGCTCAAAGAATTTCCATTTGATTCCGACCGCAAGCGGATGAGCACGGTGCATCAGATCAATGACTCGACCTTGGCCATTTGCGTCAAGGGCTCCCTGTCTGACATTGTTCACCAGTGCGACACGATTCAAGTCGACGGCAAAGTCCGGCCAATCACCGAAGACGACCGTCGCGCCATCGACGTTGCCAACACTAAGTACGCAAAGTTGGGCCTGCGCTCCCTGGCGGCTGCCTACCGGGAAATACCGGCTGAAGCAGACCAAGAAAAGCAGCTGGACGCGATGACGATTGAAGAAGCTGAAAACCACTTGACCTTCGTCGGGTTAACTGTGATGGCTGACCCGCCGCGTCCAGAAATTTACGACGCGGTCAAGAAGTGCCACGAAGCCAACATCAAGATCATCATGGTCACCGGGGACTCTTCCCTGACCGCCAAGTCGATCGCGGTTAAAATCGGGTTGACCTCAGACAAGGCCCGGGTCGTTACTGGTACCGAGCTTGAAGCCATGAGTGAAGCCGACCTGCAGGATGCCCTGAAGGGTGAAATCATCTTCGCCCGGGTCGCCCCTGAACAGAAGTACAAGATTGTATCCACGCTGCAGAAGAACGGCGAAATCGTCGCTTCCACCGGTGACGGGGTCAACGATGCCCCGGCGCTGAAGAAGGCCGATATCGGCGTCGCCATGGGGGTCACTGGCACGGATGTTGCTAAGGATGCCGCAGACATGATCCTCACCGATGATAACTTTGCTTCAATCGTTGCGGCGATTGAAGAAGGTCGGACCGTTTACTCCAACCTGCAAAAGTTCCTGACCTACATTCTCACCTCGAACGTGCCAGAAGCGGTGCCATCAGCCTTGTTCCTGTTCTCTGGCGGCTTGATTCCACTGCCAATGACCGTCATGCAGATTCTGACCGTTGACCTTGGGACCGACATGCTGCCTGCGTTGGGTCTGGGTTCTGAACGCGCTGAACCTGGGATCATGCAGCAGCCGCCGCGCGCTAAGAATGCGCACCTGATGAACAAATCCGTCGTCTGGAAAGCGTTCCTCTGGTATGGTCTGATTAGTTCAGTCGTTTCGACGTTTGCTTACTTCTTCGTCAACGTCCAAAACGGCTGGCCAAGCATTGCCTTAGCAGCCTCCGGTCAGGTTTACTCACGGGCAACCACCATGGTGCTCGGCGCGATTGTCTTCTCCCAGATTGCCAACGCGCTTAACTGCCGGACTAAGACCGCTTCGGTCATGCAAGTGGGCCTGTTCTCCAACCGCCGGGTCTGGTATGGGATCGTGTTTGAAGTCATCCTGTTCGCTTTCCTGACCATGACGCCAGGGGTTCAAGAACTCTTCAACACCACCGTACTTCAAGGTGCCGACTGGCTCTTCCTCTTCGCCATTCCAATTCCAATCTTCTTGATCGAACAGCTACGCAAATGGATCGACCGGCGCCGGCTCGGGAAAGCCGCCCAAGCAGTCGCTTAACTAATGAATCCGCTCAGTTTGAGTCATCAAACTGGGCGGATTTTTTGTGCGATCATCAAAAAGCCACCTTCTCTATTCGAGAAAGTGGCTGATTTTTTCGTACCCCATGAGAAGACCAGGAACCCATCACAGCAGCTGGTCAAAAGCCGCGCTGGTTGATTGAAGCGTAAATGCCTTAGGATCGAGGCCTAGCGCATGCTTCAAGCGCACTCGGAGGCTAGTCGGGCCCATATTTGAGCTGAAGCGATAACCCCCTTGATAAGGGCGTAAGTACGCAACAACTGGGTTCAACGCCAGTCGCACCTCACGATCAGGCTGCGGCTGATCAAAGCTCAGCAGGTAGTCAACCCCAATGCCGGCTGCTACCGGTGTCACTTCTTTTGCCATGGTACTCGCCTCCTCCAGACTGAATCGAATCCATCTGGCTTCAGTTTAAGCCGGTGCCTCGTCAAAAACAACTGACCGCAATCAAAAAGCCCGCAACAAGTGCGAGCTACTCAGCTTGGCGGTGAAGCCGAAATTGAATTTGCGCAAAATCATCATTCTCATGCTGAGCCACGTAGGCGGTAGCGTCGCGGTTGACCGCCTTGAGGTCAACGCCCTGCGCTTTTGCGGCGAACAAGCAGCCACAGTAGCACTGACGATAGACGTTGTACTCTCGACACATCTGAACCGACCGAGCATACCCACCGCGCTTTTTAAAATCACTGGGCAGATAAGCCACATTGTAAATGTGCTGGATCTCAAGGCCGCCCTCATTGATCCACTGCGCGTTCTTGCTTGGACTGATGGTTAAGGTACTGCCAAAATAGTCGAAATCAAGCTCCTGGGCCTTTTGCGCCACGGCATTAAGCCGGAAATTGTAGCAAACTTTGCAGCGGGCGCCGCCTTCCGGTTCATCCTTCAGTGCTTTGGTGTGGGCCAGCCAGTCGCTGGGCCGATAATCTGCGCTGATGAAATTCACGGCGTTGCCCGTCCGCTGGTTAAAGTCCGCGATAAACTGCTCCTGCACCAGTTTGCGGCGTTCGTACTCCATCCGTGGATGAATGTTGGGATTGTAATAGTAGATGGTGACGTCTGCATACTGGGTCAAGTATTCCAACGTGTATGTCGAGCAAGGGGCGCAGCACGAATGCATCAACAGCCGCGGCCGGCGATTATGCTGCTGCCAGCCTGCAATCACTTGCTGAAGAATTTTGTCAAAGTTGATTTTCTGGTCTTTCTCAAACTGGCTGGCGATCTCATCGTATTCCAGCATGCGCACCCCTCCTTGGCTTTTCTTCAGTATATAAAAGCGGTGCGACTAGCACAAGCGGTCATCTCAAACCGCCCATCAGGCAAGCTCTAAGTAGTCCCGCATGGCTGGCAAGGCGGCAGCCGCCTCACTCACACCAGTTTGATAAAGCGCGGCCAGCTTGTTGACATCGTGCTCCAACCGACCCACTGTCACCGGCTGCTTGGGGGCAATCACAAATACTTGCCCGGTTTTCTCCTGAGCTTCCAAGGCCTCAGCTTGCCGATTGTACATCTCCGGGCGGCCGATCGCGGTTTGCACAAACGTTGGGTGCGCCGCAAAGCTGCGGTGATACGCCCGCCGCAGGACCGCACTGGTTGGCGACTTGCGATAGGCACGCTCCCGGGTCCGAATCACCACGACCTTGTCGTAGCCGCGCTGCTGCGCGTACTCAAACGGGATCGAATCCGCAATGCCGCCGTCTAGACACGGACCAGCGCTGGTAAAGGCCGCGGCCGAAATGAACGGCATTGCGGCGCTGGCTTTGAGATCCGCCACCATGTCTCGCCCTTGCGGATGACGGAAGTACACGGCGTGGCCCTGCTCGATCGACGTCGCCACCACGACAAACTCGCTGGGGGAAGTGCGGTAAGTCCGGTCGTCGAAGTCCTCCCACTCCCCACCGTGCTCAGCAAAAAGGTAATCCAGATTGATGATGTCCTGGCGGTGCAAGGCTCGGCTGACCGAGATGTAGTTTTTGTCGGTGCGATACTTGGTGTTGATCGCGTTGGTCCGGCCAATCTGCTCGGACAGGTAGTTCGTCCCACACAGTGCGCCGGCCGAGACCCCGACCACCAGCTCAAAACGAATCTCATGCGTCAAAAAGGTGTCAAGCACCCCGGCTGTATACTGCCCCCGCAGCGCCCCGCCTTCAAGAACCAATGCTGCTTTGTACATGCGACCGTCTCCTTTACTGCGCCCTACCTAATGATGCGGCGCCGTCCTCCACTAAACTCGGTTTGGCGTTCAGTATAAGGGAGAAACCAGGATTGCACAAGCCAGCTGACACCCGCAAGACGATTAATCCTGGGCGCTTTACCGACGCTTGTGGCATAATGTCCTCAGGAGATGAGAGTATGCCATTAGAACACCCGACCCAGTTTTTCCCCACCTGCCGCGATGAGGCAATTGCATTGGAGTGGCTCCGCCAGCAAGACCTGCGCGATAAATCGCCGGAGGACGTCGCCTTACTGTACGATACCGCGCTCAAAGGCGTTCAACGAAAAAACGCCGCACTGCACAATCAGAAGTAATTTTCGCCAGAAAAGCGCCTGTTAAAGGCGCTTTTCTTGTCCCACTTTAAAAAGGCAGATCCTCCTGCGGAACTGTGACGTCGGGTTTGGCTGGATCAAACGGATCGGCTTGCGTGAAGCTCACGGCCCCGGTGCTTGCACCGGACGCCTGGGCCTTTTGACTCTGCCTAAATTCGTAGACCTTGCGAGATTCAAGAAAAATCAGGTTTTGGACGACCACTTCCAATTCCGTTCGGCGCTGCCCCTCCCTGCTTTCGTGCGAGAAGGACTGCAGTCGGCCCTCAATGCCCAGCAAGGCACCCTTATGCAGATAGTTGGCCATGAGTTCCGCCCGTTTGTCCCAGGCGATGGCGCGAATAAAATCGGCGGCCCGATTGCCTTGTTCATCTCTTGTGCCGCGGGCGACTGCCAGCGTAAACAAGCCAAAAGTCAGGCCACTGGAAGTTTTCTTCAGCTCAACTTCTCGCACCAAGTGACCGGTCAAAGACACGTGATTAAGCATGATTCATTCCTCCGTTCTGTTAATGGCCAACCCGCTTTCGTTGGTCTGTGCATACATTCCGCAAAAAACGACCGCCTGCCCGAATTTTCAACGACGAATGAGTAAAAGCTTCCAGATCAATTGAGCACGTGCTAATATAAGGCATGCCATTAACCACTGATACCAGTGCCGTTTGAGCGCTGGAAAAGGGGGAAAAACCATGTCAGCCATTAGACTGCCGCTTATCGTGAGCGGCCTGATCATCATTTTGGTCTCGATTGGCTTTTTTCTTGCGCGCCGGGGCCGGTGGCTCTCTCGATTCACTGTAGCGGCTGGGTTGTTTCTAGTCGCGATTGGCCTCATTATGCCCAACTTGCCGGGTCAATTTGCAAACCGCCGAGCTGACCCCAAGCAAAGCGCCTCTTCCTCAAAGAACACTGAGCAAACAACCAGCACTCATCCGGCGCGCCACCGCACAGCCGGCCTACCCACGGATGCGAAGACTCTGGCTGCGGTGAACATGACCCTCGCCGAACAGTTGAAGTTGTTCCAGGGTCAATCACGAGGCACGCTCGACGCCAGCGGTCACGCGGTTCAAACCGGCACACCGGACCACTCGTACGACTGGTCCTTGTATCTGAAAAGCGTGACTCTGACCCGTGAGCAAGAGATCGTTGCCCAGGCGGATAACTTCAAAGTTTCCGCCCTCGTCGCAGAATCGCGCAAAGAACTCGCTGGTCACGCGCAAGAAATGGCCTTGGCCGCACTGGCTAAGCAAAAGCGCCTCACCAATCACATTCGCGACCGCGGCATTTACGTGGCACTGTACGGGGATAAAACCATCGTGGCCCACTCTCAGACAGCGGATTATAAGCAGTTTGAGGTCGCTAAGTGAGCAAATCGTAAGCTACTTCTCAACCGCCAACAACAACAAAACACGAGCCGGAAGTTCGCTTTGATGCGATTTCCTGCTCGTGTTTTGTTAGTCTGTTCGCCTATTTTCGGTACATCTTAAATTCCAAGTACAAATCGTTGTAGAGACCAACCGTCTTAGAATCCAGGTCCTTGTATACTTCAGACCGTTTGATCACGGTCGGGTCCGGGTAGAACTGCTTGTCGTTGCGCACTGACTTTGGCAGCAGCCTCAAGGCCGCGGTATTCGGGGTCGAATAACCGACGTACTCGGCATTTTGGGCCGCGTTCTTCGGGTCGGTGATGAAGTTGAGGAAGGCGTAAATTGCCTTGTAATGCTTGGCCGTCTTAGGAATCACCAAGTTATCAAACCAGAGGTTAGACCCTTCACTCGGCACGATGTAGTGAAGGTGCGAGTTGTTGGCCATCATATCCGCCGCCTCACCGGACCAGTCGACCGCCAGCTCGGATTCATCGGCCGCCATGTACATCTTAATTTCATCGGCGACCACGGCCTTCACATTCGGTGACATTTGATCCAGCTTGGCCTTGGCCAAAGCCAGCGTGTTGGGGTCGGTAGTGTTCATCGACTTGCCCATCGACCGCAGCGAAAAGCCCATAATGTCACGCGCTGAATCGATCAGCATGATGTTGTCCTTAAATTTCGGGGACCACAGGTCATTCCAATGCTGGACCTCATCGGCAGAAACGTATTTGTCATTGTAGATGATCCCCAGCGTGCCCCAGAAATAGGGCAGTGAGTACTTGTTGCCGGGATCAAACGAGCGATTCATGTACAGCGAGCCGTAATTGTTCAGCCCGTGTAGCTTGCTTTTATCCAGCGGCACCAGCATCTTCGCCCGGGCCATTTTTTCGACCATGTATTCAGAAGGGACGGTCAGATCATAGGACGTCCCGCCCTGCTGAATTTTGGTGTACATGGCTTCGTTGGAATCAAAAGTCTCCAGGTTGACATGGTAACCGGACTCTTTTTCAAACTTTTTGACCAGCGCAGGGTCGATGTAATCCCCCCAGTTGGCCAGATTCAGCGTGTTGTCGCCGGTCGCCCCCTGCGCTTTTTGCAGGGAGTTGCTCCAGACGGCAAGCCCGATGACGGCGGCCAAAATGACCGCGGCCATACTAATGAGTCGTTTCATTGAGCGCCGCCCCCTTTGCTTTCAACTTGGCCTTGTGGGACGCACTGCCGCGCTGGATGAAGTAGTACCCGACCACCAGCACCAGCGAGAAAATAAACATCACGCCGGACAGTGCGTTGATCTCCAGGCTGATCCCCTGCCGCGCGCGGGCGTATATCTCGACAGACAGGGTCTCAAACCCGTTGCCGGTGACAAAGAAGGTCACGGCAAAATCGTCCAGGGAGTAGGTGAAGGCCATGAAGAACCCAGACAGGATCCCCGGCGTGATGAACGGCATGATGACCCGCGTCAGCGTCTGCGTGTTTGTCGAGCCCAGATCCCGCGCCGCGTCCAGCAGTGAGGGGCTCATTTCAGACAGCCGCGGCAGCACCATCAGCACCACGATCGGAATTGAAAACGCGATGTGACTCAGCAGCACGGACAAGAACCCGAGCGGCACGTGAAGCGCCGTGAAGAAAATCAGAAAACTGGCACCGATAATGACATCAGGAGACACCATCAGGATGTTGTTCAAAGACAGGATTGAATTTTTCAACACAGGCTTGGTGGTGCGGCTAATGGCCAGCGCCCCCAGCGTTCCCACGATGGTCGCGATCAAGCTGGACAGCAGCGCCAGCATCAGGGTATCGACCACGATCTGAATCATGCGGGTATCCGCGAACAGCTCGCTGTAATGCGCCCAAGTGAAACCGCGGAAGTTGCTCATGGTGTCCCCTTTGGAGAAGCTGTAGATGATCAGGTAAGCGATGGGCACGTACAACATGATAAACACAAAAATCAGGTAGAGATTCGACCATTTCCACTTTTTCATGCTTGCCGTCCTCCCTTCTTCTTCCGCTCACCGGTCAGGAACATGATGATGACCATGGCGACAATGAGCACAACGCCGATGGTTGAGCCCATCCCCCAATTCATCGTCGTCAGGAAGTGCTCCTCGATTGCCGTCCCCAAGGTGATGACCCGGTTGCCGCCAATCAGACGTGTCAGCATGAAGAGGCTCAAGCTGGGAATGAACACCGCCTGCACACCAGCCTTGACCCCGCTCATGGTCAAAGGCAAAATCACGCGGGTAAACGACTGCCACCACTTGGCACCAAGGTCGCGGCTGGCATTGACCAGCCCCTCGTTGAGCTCCTCAATGCCGTTGAAAATCGGCAGGATCATAAACGGAATCTCGATGTAGCTGGCCACGAAAATGAACGAAAAGTCGGTGAACAGGAACTGGTGCGGCCCCAGCCCCATCATCCGCAGGAACGTGTTGATCCCGCCGTCCTGACTGAAGATGCCGATAAAGGCGTAGGCCTTCAGCAGCAGATTGATCCAGGTCGGCAAGATGATCAGCAGCAGCCACAGTTCCTTGTGCTTGGCGTAATGCAACAGGTACGCCGCCGGGTACGAGATCAAAAGCGTCACGGCCGTGATCAAAAAAGCGTACCAGACCGAGTTGATGGTCATCATGATGTATGTCCCGGACTGAAAATAGGTGGCGTAATTGCTCAGGGTGAACTGACCTTCAATGTTGAAGAAGGATTGGTAGACGATCAGCACCATCGGCGCAATCACGAACAGGACGATCCAGAGGATGTACGGCACGTAAAAGGCCAGGTTTTGCGTTGATTTTTTCATCGCCGGCCTCCTATTCGCCTTCGTAGCTTTCCAGCCGCGCGTCAAAGTCCTCTTCGGATTCGTTCAGCCGCATGACATGGATGTCTTCCGGATCAAAAGTCAAATCGACACGATCGCCATCCTTGGCCGGGTTCGTCGAGTGAATCAGCCATTCGTTCTTCGCGTCGTCGTAAGCCACAATTTCGTAATAGTCGCCGCGGAACAGCTGGGTGTCGACGTCAACGGTCACCTTGCCAGCGCCAACCGCAGTGATGTCCAGATCCTCAGGCCGCAGCACGACCTCAACCGATTCATTCGCCCGCATCCCCGCATCGGCACACTCGAACTGCTTGCCGTTAAACTCGACCAGGTAATCCTGGACCATGTGGCCTGACACAATGTTTGATTCGCCGATGAAATCCGCGACGAAATGGTTGACCGGCTCATCATAGATATCGACCGGCGTACCGGATTGCTGGACCTCACCATCGTTCATCACAAAAATCTCGTCGGACAGGGCCAGCGCCTCTTCCTGATCATGGGTGACAAACAGGAAGGTAATGCCGAGGCGCTGCTGCAGTTCGCGCAGTTCGTACTGCATGTCCTTGCGCAGCTTAGCGTCAAGGGCCGACAGCGGCTCGTCCAAGAGCAGCACCTCAGGCTCCAGCACAATTGCCCGCGCGATGGCAACGCGCTGCTGCTGCCCGCCTGAAAGCTCAGCGATTTCACGGTCGGCCAGGCCCTCCAGGCGCACCATCTTCAGCGCATCCTCCACTCGGGTTTTGATTTCACCCTTCGTGTGCTTTTGAATGCGCAGCCCGAACGCAACATTTTCAAAAACGTTCAGGTGCGGAAACAACGCGTAGTCCTGGAAGACAGTGTTGACCTTGCGCTCATTGGCGGGAATGTCGTTGATGCGCTTGCCGTCAAAGAGCACGTCGCCAGAGGTCGGGTCAAGAAAGCCCGCAATGGCGCGCAAAATTGTCGTCTTGCCAGAGCCGCTGGGGCCAAGCAGCGTGTAAAACTTGCCCTGCTCGATTTCAATGTTGATGTCCTTTAGTACGGTCGTGTCCCCATAAACCTTGCTGACATGCTTCAATTCGATGATCGTTTTGCTCAATTTTCACTCCCCCTATAAGTAAGACGCCGTTGCCACCAGCAAAATCACACTTTTACCGCGGGCGGCATTCACAATGCGATGCTGCTGCGTCGCGTGAAAATAAATCGCCTCCCCACGCTTGGCCAGGTAGGTGGCACTGCCGAGCTCCAGCTTCACGCGCCCTGACACGACATAGATGAAGGTCTCCGCCGGTGACGGTTCGAAAGTCTTAAATTCACCGCCAGCCTCGAAGGTGATGTGAACCGGCTCCATTTCATTCTCGTTGGATTCCGGCACCAGCCAGCGCAGCTGATAGCCGCGTTCTTCATCCACGTATTCGGTTTGATCCGCCACGGCGTAAACTAGCTGCTGGTTTTGATCCTCGGTGAAAAACTGCGCCGGCGTCTGGCCCAGCACATTCAAAATATCAAAGAACGTCTCCATCGACGGTGAGGACTGGTCGTGTTCCAGCTGTGAGATGTAGCCCTTCGTCAAATCGGTGCGTTCCCCCAACTCCTCTTGAGTCAGGTTTTTCTGGATCCTCAAATCACGGATTTTCTGTCCTATGTCCATTCGGCCACCCCCAGCGTCGGTTTTGTCCAACTAAACCATAAGTTTAGTACGCTTTGCCTATTATACCGGGTCAGGAGCCGAATTCAAGAAAAAAGCCCCACGTTTTCATTACAGTTCGTTAACAAGCAGATGAGTGGTACGCATTTTCGTTCGCGCCAAAAAAAGCCGTCACCCAAAGGCAACGGCGTAAAACAGATCAACCCTTTATTATTCTTCTTCCAGCCGGTTGAGCTTGTCCATATCCTTATCGCTAATGGTGAAGTCCAACTGGGCGTTGCTTTCAGCGTGGAACCGGTGTGTCGCCTTAGGCAGCGGCAAAACCCCATTTTGCAGGCAGAACTTAATGGCCAGCTGCGCAATCGAGACGTTGTACTGCTCAGCAATGGCCGTCAGATCAGGGTCTTGCAGCAGGCGGCCGGTGGCAAGTGGCGAGTAGGCCTCGACCAGCAAACCGTTGTCTTTGGCAAACTTGGTGATGGGGTTTTCAGTGTAGCCAACATGGTACTGAATCTGGTTGACCATCGGCTTGACGGTGGCCCCGTCAAAGATATTTTTCATCTCTGGGACGCCGAAGTTTGAGATCCCAATAGCCTTGGCTTGGCCGCTTTGATAAATCTCTTCCATGGCCTTCCAGACGTCCTTGTTTTCCTTGTCGTAGTTCCCACGCTTGGCCCATGGCCACGGTGCGTGGATCAGGTACAAGTCAACGTAATCAAGGCCCAGGTTCTTGAGTGAAGTCTCAAAATCCTGCTTGGCGCCCTCGTAAGTCTTGGTCTCAGCCGGCAGCTTGGTGGTCACAAAGATCTGATCGCGGGGAATGCCGGAGTAGCTGATGGCCGCCCCAACGCCTTCCTCGTTGTGATAGGCCAGCGCCGTGTCGATGTGGCGATAGCCAAGCGACAATGCGTTATAGACTGCCTCTTGGGCCTCGGCCTGGGGAATCTGCCACGTGCCAAAGCCAACTTTGGGAATCTTAACGCCATTTGCCAACTCATAGGTTTCTGTCAAAATCGAAGATGCCATTGTAATGCCTCCTATAGATTTTGTTCCTCAAATAAATGCACACCCTTGGCCAGGCGTTGCAGTCCATCGGTGAGCTGCGCCTTGGGACAGGCGATGTTCATGCGAATGAACTGCGCGCCATTGCCGCGGTACTCGCTGCCGGCCGAGAGAATCAACCCGGTTTGCTCACGCAGGAATTGGCAGAAGGTCTCACTGTCCGCGTGCAGCGCCGAGATGTCGAGCCACAGCAGATACGTCGCATTCTCAAACGCCGGTTTCACGGCAGGCAGCGACGACTGCAGAACGTCTTGGACCTGCCGCCGGTTGGCCAGCAGTGTCGCCTTCAAATCCGCCAGCCAAGCCGCGCCTTGGGTGTAGGCCGCGATGCTGGCCGGCAGCGACAGTAGGTTAGGCTCGGCCAGCTCATCGTTATTGAGGGCCCGAGTGACCGACTCGCGCAGCGCCTTTCCCGGCACGATCACGGTCGCCGCATGCAGTGCCGCCACATTAAACGTCTTAGACGGTGACACACAAATCACCGCGTTGTTGCGCAGCCGCTCTGGCAGGGCAAACACCGGCGTGTAAGCGGGGGCGCCGAAGACGAGGTCCCCGTGGATCTCGTCTGAAAGCAAGACCACGTGGTGCTTCAAGCAAAGCTCCGCGATCCGCGTCAACGTCGCCTTTGACCAGGCTTTGCCGACCGGGTTGTGCGGGTTGCACAGAATCATCAGGGTACTGAGCGGATCGGCGAGCTTTTGCTCTAAGTCTTCAAAATCGATGTGGTAGGTGCCGGCGGCCTGGTCGTACACCAGATCCGACGACAGCGTGTGGCGCCCATTGTTTTCAATCGAGTGGTAGAACATGTTGTACACCGGCGCCTGGACCACCACGTTGTCCCCGGGATGCGAAACTCGCCGCACCACTGAGGACACCGCTGGGATCACGCCGGTGCAATACAGCATCCAAGCCGGGTCAGGCCGCGCGCCGTGCTGACTTTCATACCAGTCGGCCACGGCGGTGAAATACGCCGCGGGCGGCTCCTCGTACCCGAACACGCCAAACTGCACTTTCTGCTGCATTGCGGCAATAATGGCCGGTGCGGTCTTGAAGTCCATGTCAGCGATCCACATCGGCAGCTCACCGGGTTTTACCGCCCACTTGATCGAGTCGGTCCCAGTGCGATCGATCAGCTGGTCAAACTCGCTCATGCTTGCACCACCTTTGGCTGATTGTCAGTGCTGATCTCGGTTTTGGCCGGGTCGATCTTGGTCGGATCCAAAATCAGGGTACCAATTGCCTTGGCCCGGATCTTGCCGGAGATTGGATTCTTCACGCTGCGAATCGGCGTCGTCACCTCGGCATCGATGTTGGTGCAGTACTCAAAGGCCAGGTCGGTTTCCATCATCCGACAGTTTTTGAGCGTCAGGTCATCGCTGTAGCAGAGGCCCTGGTCGCTGGCGATCGTGCAATTGATCAGGGTCAGGTGCTTCGTGTTCCAGGCCAGGTACTCGCCGGAAATCACGGAATCAAAAATCACCACATGATCGCAGTTCCAGAACGCATCCTTAGTGACAAAAGTGGAGTTGTGCACCTCGACGTACTTGCAGCCGTCGAAGGCGTAATTACCCACCAAGTTCAGGTGATCAACGTAGATGTTCTCACTGTCTTTGGCAAAATAATCGCCGGTCACGTTCACATTTTCGATTGCGATGTCCGAGCAGGACCAAAGCGTCTCCTGGGCATCAGCGAAGAAATCGTTTTGCAGGGTAATGTGATGCGCGCGCCGAAACAGCTTCGGCGCCTGAAAACTGCAATTGCGCAGCGAAATATCGTCAGTGTACCAGATGCCGCTGCGACTCATCGTCTCAAAAATGGTATTGATCACATCGACGTGCTTGCTGTACCAAAGCGGATACTTCCACGTGAAGGTGCTATCCCGCAGCGTGATGTCGCGGCTTTCCTTCAGCGGTGACTCGCCTTCGCCAAAGGTCGTGCGGATGATGCGCGCGTCGTGCTTGCCAAACAACGGCCGCTCGCCATCAAAGAATTGATCCTGAATGGTTTCCATTATGTCCTCCCTCACTGGCGGCCGCTTGAGAACAAAAAGCAGGCAGCCAGAGGCTCCCTGCAAAACGAACAAGTCACGCGGGAACCCGCTTACTTGTCCATTCTATCATTTATTGACCCAACGGGATGCTACTCGGCGGCCGCCAAGTTTGCGGCATTCTCCGTGTAGTTCACGGTTTGAGACAGGTGCTGCGCCATGGCGACATTGATGTAACCCTGCTCCAGCAAGTCGTGAATCGCCGCGCGCTCCGCCGCAAGCGCCAGCGTCCGCAGCCGGTTCATCTCATCCTCGTACTGCAGGGACTTGTGGGTCCCTTTGGCCTTGGCTTTAGCGGTCGCGATGCGATTGCGGTACTGAACAATCAGGGCGTAAATCACCTGCCGGTTAAACTGCCGGGCGCGGTGCTCGGGTTCCTTCAAGTAATTGCTGAGCGTCTTCAGCCCACCCTTGGCAATTTCTTTTTCGACCAACAACCGCTCCTCATTCACTGGTTGCCCCAGCCGGTCTGCCGCCACCTTATGCCACCAGTGCGGCACTGCCGCCTTAGCCCGATCCAAAAAGTCCGTCAGGTTCAGGTGGCCGTGGTTTTGCGCCATCGCGGCCAGGGAGCGCGCCCGCGTGTGCAGGCGGCGTTTAGTCTTTTGATACAGGCGGTCACTCACTTTGTCCGCCTCATACAAGGTTTCAAGCGCGGCCAGCTCCCCGGCCACGCCGACTGCGCGCAGATCGATCTCATCCTGGACAAACGGCGGCAAATCATCACTGTCGTCCTCCTGAAGGTCAAGCCGGCGCAGCAAGTGTTGGTACTCATCAATCAAATCAAGCGCCGGTTTTTGATTCTGTTCTCGCCGCTCACTTTCCAGCTTCCGCACCGCCGTTTGGTACAAGACCCGCTGAGCCTGAGCGTGGGTTAGTAGCCGCACATCATGCGGCGCGACGGCCGCTGCAGGGTCGCCATCTTCGGTTGCCGAGCCGCGCAGCTTCAGCGGCGCCCGGTTGTTAGTCATCAAAGGCAGGCCCACAGTCGCCACGATCATCGACAAGACAATGTACCCGGCCGCAATGAAGAGCATCAAGGAACGCTCCGGAAACGGTGCACCACTGGGCAGCATCACCGGAACGGCCAGCACCCCGACCAGAGAAATCGCCCCGCGCACCCCCGAGATTCCATTTAACAGCGCCAAATACGCGCTGGGATGAGCAGCGGTCGGCTTGTGCCAGGCACTCACCCACATGTAGCCATAGGTCCAGAGAACCCGAATGGCCAGCATGACCAGATAGACCAGCACCATATCCAGCAGCGCCTGCCAGGTCGAAACCGCCCGACTTTCAATCGTCGCGTGCATCGCGACTGGCAATTCCAACCCCAGCAAAATGAAAATCAGGCCGTTTAGGACATACACCACAATGTCCCAGGTTTTCTCCGTCACTATGCGCAACTCGGGCAAGGCGGAAACAAACCGGTTGCCCGAGGCGTTCGTCAACAGCCCAACCACCACCACGGCAATCACACCAGAGGCCCCGATGACTTCATCGACCAACAGGTAAATCAAAAACGGCGTGATCAGCTGGAGCACCGCATGCAGGATGGTATCGTTGATGCCCTGCTGAAGCAGCCACAACCGCACTAAGTTGATGATGCCCATGAGCAGCGCCCCGGCCAGCGCCCCCACCAGTGCGATATAGAGGAAGTCGCCGATGGCCTGAGTCCAAATGAAGGCACCAGTCATAACCGCCGCGATGCCATACTTGAAGCCAATCAGCCCACTGGCGTCATTGATCAGACTTTCGCCCGCGATCAGGTGCATCAGTCCCGCCGGTAAGTGGACCCGGCTGGCTAGCGACTGCACCGCCACCGGATCCGTGGGCGCCATGATCGCCGCCAGCGCGAAACTAGCCGCCAGCGGCATGGCCGGCACAAGCCAGTGCAGGAAAAAGCCGCCGAGAAAGGTGATCACAAAGACCAGAAAAATGGCGTTACCGACAATGGCCCCGCGCAGCTGCCACAGCTCCCGTTTGGGAAATCGCCGCCCATCGTTGTACAGCAGCGGCGCTGTGAACAACAGCATGAACCAGTCGGTCTGCATGTCGAGACTGAGCTTAAAAAATAGTGCTGCACCCAGGCCCAATGCTGCCTGAATGAGCGAAACCGGCACGGCCACCAGGTAATGACTGATCACATTTGAGAGAATCACCAACGAAATGAGCAACAAGACCGCTTCGACCAACTGCATGCTGCTCACCTCCTTCGTGTCGTTTTATAATGTCTGTTCAGTCCCCATGATACGGACCTCAGGCTCCAGCTGAACGCCGAATTTTGCCAACACATTCTTTTGCACGTAGCGGATCATCGCCATGTAGTCGGTCGCCGTCGCGTGGTTAATGTTCACAATGAACCCGGCGTGCTTCATCGAGATCTGCGCGCCGCCGATCTTATGGCCCTGCAAACCCGCCTGCTGAATCATCGGCCCCACGTAGTGCCCGACCGGCCGCTTAAACACTGAGCCGCAAGACGGGTACTCCAGCGGCTGCTTGCTGGCGCGGCGCGCGTTCAACTTATCCATGCGCGCACGAATGTCGGGCTTGGGCGCAGGCGTCATCTGAAAAGTGGCCTCCAGCACCACGTCCCCAGTGTCCTGCACCAGGCTGTGCCGGTAGCTGAACGCCATGGCCGCGTTGTCATAATGCTTCAATTCGCCAGCCTTGGTCAACACGGTGGCCGCCGTCAGAATATCCTTGATCTCCCCACCATAGGCGCCGGCGTTCATGTAAACGGCACCGCCGATGCTGCCAGGGATCCCGCATGCAAATTCGAAATCCGAAAGCCCCGCGCGATACGCCGCCTCAGTCGTGTCGATTAACCGCGCACCGGCTTGGGCAGTCACCTGATCGCCGGAAACCGTGATCTGATCCATCTGCGTGAGGATCAGGGTCAGCCCACGGATGCCGCCGTCACGCACGATCAGGTTTGAGGCGTTACCGATCACTGTGATCGGCAGGCCTTGGTCATCGGCGTACTGCACCAGCGCTGCCACTTCCTCAACCGTGCGCGGGAAGGCCAACTGGTCTGCCGGGCCCCCGGTGCGGGTAAACGTATATTTACTGAGTGGTTCATTTTTTAAAATCGTGATGCCATCGATTACGGCTGCAGTCATGATCTGCCTCCCAAGATTAAATTACGGTCTAATTTTAACATAGATGCCGGTTCGCCAGCGGTTTGAGGCGAGCTGGTTTTTCTTATATACTGGAGGCAATACGAACGGAGGCAGCACACGATGAAAATGATCTCATGGAACGTCAACGGCTTGCGGGCCGTCTTAAAGCATGATTTTATGACGACCTTTAACTCGCTGGACGCAGACTGGTTCTGCATCCAGGAAACCAAAATGCAGGCGGGTCAGGCGACGCTCGAGCTGCCAGGTTATCACCAGTACTTTAACTACGCCGAGCGCAAAGGCTATTCTGGCACCGCCATTTTTACCAGGCATGAACCAATTCACGTGACTTACGAAATCGGTGTGCCCGAATTCGACGATGAAGGCCGCGTCATCACGCTGGAATACCCGCAATTCTACCTGATCACGGTGTACACGCCCAACTCCGGCAGTGAGCTGAAGCGGCTCGCCTACCGGCAGGCCTGGGATAAGGCTTTTCTGACCTACACCCAGACCTTGGCCGAAAAAAAACCGCTGGTCTACTGCGGCGACCTCAACGTCGCGCATCATGAAATCGACCTCAAAAACCCCACTTCCAATCACCACAATGCAGGGTTCACCGATGAGGAGCGTGCGGACTTCACCACGCAGCTGGCCGCCGGGTTCACGGACTCGTTCCGCCACTTCTACCCCGACCAAACCGAGGCCTACTCATGGTGGAGCTACCGGTTCAATGCCCGTTCGCGCAACGCCGGCTGGCGCATTGATTATTTCGTGGGCAGCGACGGGTTCGTCCCGTTCATGAAGGACGCCAAGATTCACAACGAAATCATGGGCTCGGACCACTGCCCGGTTGAGCTGCAAACCACAGACCTAATAGGAGACTAAAATGGATTTTATTGCGATGGATTTTGAAACCGCGAACCGCCAGCGGGCCAGTGCCTGCTCGCTCGCGCTTGTCGTGGTGCGCAACGATCGGGTGGTCGACTCCTTCTACACGCTGATCGATCCGGAAGGCCCCTTTGAGCCGCAAAACGTCCGCATTCACGGCATCACCGCCGCCCAAGTCAAAGGCCAGCCCACCTTTCCAGCGGTCTGGCCGCACATCCAAAGCTTTTTCACCGCCGATCAGCTGGTGACGGCACACAACTCGCCGTTTGATGTTTCCGTTCTGCGGCGGACACTTGAGCGCTACGACCTCGCGGTGCCTCAGTACCAAGTGATCGACACCGCTCGCACGTCAAAAAAACTGATGCCCGACTTGCCCAACCATCGCTTGGATACGGTCAGCGCGGCGCTTCACATCCCGCTGGCCCACCACCACAACGCTTTGCAGGACAGCTACGCCTGCGCCCGGATCCTGATCGCCCAGGAACAGCGCTTTGGTCAGGCAGCGCTCGCGCCCATGCTGAAAATGACCGCATAACCGAAAACATCCCGTCAGGCTTTGACCTGGCGGGATGTTTTAGTGACCTTGCTCATTTTGTTGGCAGGGCCGCAAGCAGGGCCTGCGCCCGCGCGCCAACCGCTTCAAAAGTCAGCGTGCGCTTGTTATCGTCAACTTCATCCTTGAGAAAGTGAATCAGCAGATACGCATCAGGCATCGCTTCACCAAGATAATCAGGCCACTCGACCACCGAGACACCATCGCCTTCAAAGTATTCTTCTAGGCCCAAGTCGCCTGCCCCGCCGCCCTCAAGGCGGTATAAGTCCATGTGATAGAGCGGCAGGCGGCCATCTGGGTATTCGCGGATCAGCGTAAAGGTGGGACTTTTAATGTAATCGGTGATCCCCAGCCCGCGGGCCAGGCCCTTGGTGAAGCTGGTTTTCCCGGCACCCAGATCCCCGTCCAACAGCAGAATGTCCCCGGCCTGAAGCTTCGGCGCCACCGCCGCCGCAAACGCCTGCAGCGCGGTTTCGTCCTTGAATTCCATCTCTGTGCCTCCTTCAACGCAAAAGCGCCGGGCAATTGCACCGGCGCTTTTGTGACGGTCCAAACTGAGACCATTTTACCATAATCAGTCGATCAGGTTTTGGGCTGCCGTGATCAGCGCGACCTTGTAAACATCTTCCTCGTTGGCGCCGCGGGACAAATCGGAAACCGGTTTGTTCAAGCCCTGCAGGATTGGGCCGATGGCTTCGAAGTTGCCAAGCCGCTGGGCGATCTTGTAGCCGATGTTGCCGGACTGCAGGTCCGGGAAAATGAAGACATTGGCATTGCCTGCCACCTTGGACTCCGGGGCCTTCAGCTTCGCGACGGTCGGCACAAACGCGGCGTCAAACTGAAGCTCGCCATCAAGCGCCAGATCTGGGGCCAACTTCTGAGCCAAGGCCGTGGCTTCAACCACTTTGTCGACCTGCGGCGCCTTGGCGGAGCCTTTGGTGGAGAAGCTCAGCATCGCCACTTTGGGATCAATATCGAATAACTTGGCCGTTTTCGCCGACTCGACGGCGATCTCTGCCAGGGTCTGAGCGTCAGGATCGATGTTGATCGCGTTGTCCGCGAACAGGTAACGCTCGTCGCGCCCGCGCTGCATAATAAACGCGCCTGACGTCCGCGACACCCCTGGCCGGGTCTTGATGATCTGAAGCGCCGGGCGCACGGTATCAGCGGTTGAATGAACCGCACCGGAAACCATGCCGTCTGCTTTGCCCATGTACACCAGCATGGTGCCAAAGTAATTCGGGTCCTTGACCATGGCCTCGGCCTGTTCTTCAGTGGCCTTCCCGTTGCGGCGTTCAAAGAAGGCTTTTGCCATCTCTGGGAGCAGCGCATCGGTTTGCGGATCGCGGATGGTTAGCTTTGCCAAGTTGAAGCCTTTGTCCTTCGCCACTGCCTCGACTGCGCTTTGCTCACCAAGGACGATCGGCTGAATCAGCCCATCTGAAGCAAGCCGCACCGCCGCACCAAGAATGCGGGGGTCAGTGCCTTCAGGGAAAACAATGCTGTAGTTTTTGCCAGTGACTTTCTGCTCCAAGCTCTGAATTAAGTCCAAAATGATCCCTCCATTAATTGCTTTGTTAGCGCATACAATGTTCATGCTCTATCATAGCAATGATTCGCGCAAACCGCACTGAAAATTTACTGCGCCGGGAGCTCTGGCAGCTGCCAGTTGATGGGTGCTTCGCCCATTTTGGTCAGCAGGGCATTGGTGCGCGAAAACGGTCGGCTGCCAAAAAAACCGCGGTAAGCGGACAACGGGCTCGGGTGCGGCGACTCGACCACCGCGTTTTTACTGAGGTCGATCAGCTGCTTCTTGGCCCGCGCTGAGCTGCCCCACAGGATAAACACCACGCCCCCGCGGTCGGACAACGCCGCGATGGCCGCGTCGGTCAGCGTTTCCCAGCCTTGTCCCCGATGCGAATTAGCCTGGCCCGCCCGGACGGTCAGCACCGCGTTGAGCAGCAGCACCCCTTGCGTGGCCCAGCTTTTGAGGTAGCCGTGGCGCACCGGTGGGTACCCGAGATCATCCTGCAGCTCCTTATAAATATTCTGCAAAGACGGCGGCAGTGGGACCCCCGGGGCAACCGCAAAGCTGGCGCCCACCGCCTGATTGGGCCCATGGTAGGGGTCCTGCCCGAGTATGACCACCTTGACTTGATCAAACGGCGTCCATTCAAACGCCTGGAAGATGTGGTGCATCTCTGGGTAAATTGTCTGGGTCTGATACTCTTGCTTGAGAAACTGGTGCAACCGCGCGTACTCCGGCCCTTCAAACACCGGGGCAAGCACCGTCTGCCAGTCGTTGTGAATGAGTGTTTTCATTGCTAGCCTCCCCGTCTAGTGTACTCAAGCATCGCCCGCTTTGCATCCGCTTTTATGGTAGAATTGCGATGATTGGAGGTTTTGTCATGATCAAACTGATCGCATCCGACTTGGACGGCACCCTGCTCAACGCCGATTCCGAAGTGTCGCCAGCCAATGCCCAAGCCATTCGTGACGCCCAAGCAGCCGGTATCGAATTCATCGTGGCCACTGGCCGCAACTTGCCGCAGGCCCAGCCGCGGCTTTCACGTCACGGTCTCAAGCCTGCTTTTATCACGATCAATGGCGCCTTAGTGTACAACGAGGCCGGTCAGGTCAAGGTCCACATTCCGCTGGCCCATGACCTGCTGTTCTCCGTGCTCGACGAGATCGACCGCGCTGGGTTTTACTGCGAACTGGTGATTCCTGACGGCGTCGTTTCCAATTCCTACGCGCACCGCCTGGCGGACATGAAACGCGCACTGCGCCGCTATCATCCAGAGCTGAGCGACGACCAGCTGACTGCCCAAGCGGAAAAAAGGATCCAGTATCTCTTTACCAAGTACGTGGACGACTACCGGGAGTATGTCACCCCTGACACCGAGATTCTCAAGGTCGTGGTGTTTGCCGACGGCGGCCAGGCCGCGCTTGCGCCGCTCAAACAGCAACTTGAGGCCCAGGGCGAATTGGCAATTACGTCAAGCGGCGAGAATAACCTTGAAATCAATGCGAAAGATGCCCAAAAAGGCCCGGCTTTGGCCGCCTACGCTGCGCTGAAGAAAATCACCATGGATTCGGTGATGGCCATCGGGGATAATCTCAACGATGAATCGATGATCAGAATGGCCAAGTACGGTGTAGCCATGGCCAACGCGGTTCCCCAGATCAAACAGCTGGCGTGGCACGTCACTGCAACCAACGTTGAAGATGGGGTCGCCCAGGCCATTCACCACGCCATCGCCCTGAACCAACAGGAAAAAGGCGGCGAACGCAATGCTGTATTATATTGATGCCCAAGCACTGCACGAGTCAGGCGTGACCGTGGTCAAAGACGACCAGTCAAAACCCGCCTTCATTTTGAATGGTCGGCATGGCCTGGCAAACGATACCTTTAACCTGCACACGATTTCCGGCCAGGAATTGGGCGAGATCCGGCAGAAAACCATGGGGATGTCGCCGCGCTATGACCTGACCTTGAACGGTCAAAAAGCCGGCAGCGTGAAAAAAATGCTGGGCGTCTGGCACGAGTTTGTGTTTGTCACTGACCTCAACTGGCTGATTTTCGGCAACCTGCTGGCCAATGAATACCACATCTACCACGGGGTCAAAACGGTAACCACGATTGCGGCCGTGGGTGCGGCGACTTCCACCACTTTCAAGATCGACATTCTCGATCCCCGCAATGTTCACGCCGGACTGTTGGTGGCGGCCGTACTCGACCGGTGGCGCTTCGTGCACCTGACCAACCCGCTGACTCGTGGCAATTTGGCCTACACGACTGGAACCTGACCGCCGACCACACATTTTTAGTTTAAAAAAGAAGCAAGACACATCCCCCAGTCGCGTTCTATGAACAACGCCCAAGCGCCTCTGCACCGCGATTCTAAAAACGAATCGTGGCACAGAGGCGCTTGTACTTTGAGCTAAAACCGCTTGATGTCTCAGCCTTTTGGCTTAAATGGCTTTAGTCATGTGGTTATAGCGATGGGACCCAATCAACAGCTCTCGCGTCTTCTCGAACCCGCACTTGCGGTATAAGTGCTCGGCATGCGGGTTAGTCTGGTCAACATTCAGGGATAACAGCGTCACGCCTTGTTTTTTTAAAGGCGTCACAATGCCGTTCAATAAAGCCGTCCCGATACCATGGTGCTGGGCGGCTTCGGCAACGGCCAGCGTGTCGATGTACCACTCACCAGGGTCGGATTCGACATCTGGAAAAAGCTCATGATCGATTGGCAGACCAACGCTTGGAAGCAGCGGTTTAAAGGCGTCATCGATGTGTGCCTCCGCCTCATGCGGGTACCCAACCAGGATGCCATCAACGCCTTGGCTGCCGACGTGGACCGTGGTTTGCGGATAGCCATAGCGGTATTTTGGCAGCTTAAACGCCTGCTCAAACACCTTGTATAGCGCCGGTTTGGCCATCCGCATCAGCGCAGGAATTTCCATTTCTTCAAAGACAAGATCAATCAGCGGCACGACTTGCGCCGCGTCTTCGGGTTTACTTGGACGAATCATGATCGTTGCGGCTGCCTCTTTCCGACCGGCGTCGCCGCAACATCCCCTCCTTGACCGCCGATCAGTCACGCCGCCCATTATAGCAAACTTTGCGATTGCCCCCAACCGTCAGGATAGGTGACTATCATTCAAAAGTCTGACACACCGCGTGTCGCTACTACCAAAGTGATAAAAGCACCCTTGTTTGGCCAGTTCTAATTTAATTATAAGCATAAGTGCCAATTGCAACTGTTATTCTTAAACGCGCCGCTTGAGGCACCACGGGCTTTGGCAAAACAGGTCAAAGAGTTTTTAAATCCTGGTCAGTCTCTCTCTAACTCTCAGGAGCAGCGAATGAGTGCCATATTGAATAAAAGGAATAGAATCCTCAGCATTCTCTCTCATCCGCCACATCTGGTGAGCGCGTTCTGTCATCATACTGTATCTTGTGGCCTTGCCGCATCTTTGCTACGATATATCTAGTGCCGCGACGCAACAGTTAGCGACACGCGAATACAGTTGAAGGAGCGTAACCGGGTTGAAAGTAACGTTTAAAGACGTCACTTTGTCCTACGACGGAAAGAAAGATACCCTCAAGCATCTGAATTTTCAGATTCCTGACGGCACCCTTGTTTCCCTGTTAGGGCCAAGCGGCGGGGGCAAAACCACGACCCTTAACCTGATCTCCGGCTTACTACCGGCGACCTCTGGCCACATTTACTTTGGGGATGAAGACGTCACAAAAAAAGACGCCTTGGCACGCAAAGTCGGGATGGTCTTTCAGAACTACTCACTCTACCCGCACTTGACCGTTCGCGACAACATCGCGTTCCCACTCAAGATGCAGAAGGTCAAAAAGGCCGAACGGTACAAGCGAGCCGAAGAACTGGCGAAGCTCGTCCACGTGGATGACCAGCTTGACAAAAAGCCGGGCGGGCTCTCCGGGGGCCAGCAGCAGCGGGTCGCGATCGCGCGTGCGTTAGCTAAATCACCTTCGCTTCTGCTCCTTGATGAGCCGCTGTCGAACCTTGACGCGCGCCTGCGCATTGAGATGCGTCAGGAAATCCGCCGCATCCAGCAGGAAACTGGCGTCACGACCATTTTCGTGACCCACGATCAGGACGAGGCGCTGCACATTTCCGACAACATCATGGTCCTGGCGCAAGGCACGATTCAGCAGTTCTCGACGCCAACGGTGCTTTACGAGCGGCCAGCCAACCTGTTTGTGGCCAAGTTTATCGGTGAGCCCGTCATCAACACCCTGCCCGCCGACGCGCTGAAGGCCGATCTGGTCAGCAGCGTGCCGGCCAGCATCCTGGCCCAAGCCAAAACGGCCGGGATTCGCAGCGAGGCCATCGTCCCGTTTGATAACGGTCAGGAAATGGTGGCGAAGATCCACGCCGGGTTGAAGCAGGCCAGAAAGTACGGCCGGGAAGCTACCGCCAATCTGGCCTACAACGGCGAGACGCTGCTCTCCACCGAAATGGCTGGACTGCCGGCAAGCCAGACGGAAGGCGACTTTTTCCTCACCAAAGCGGGATTTTTCCTCTTTGACGAAAAAGGTGCGTTGATTTTTGGCGGTGATGCCCATGATGAATGAGAAGCCCACGCTGAAGTCGTCACTCAAGGCCTACCTTTACCTCCTGCCAATGCTGGTGATCTCCGTGACGTTCAGTATTTGGCCGATCATCTCATCGCTTCTGATGAGTTTCTATACCAAGTACAACTTCTACACGGATAAAGTGAGCAAGATGGGGTTCGACAACTTCATTTACCTTTGGAACGACCCAGACTTTCATCTGGCGGTGCGCAACACGCTGATCTTCGTGGCCGGAGTCGTGCCAATCACCGTGATTTTGTCATTGATCATCGCCCTGCTGCTGAATCAGATCAAGTGGCTGTCCGGCTTTTTCCGCACTGTTTACTTTCTCCCGTTCGTCACGTCGACCGTCGCCATCGCGATGGTCTGGAACTGGATCTACCATTCTGACTACGGACTCATGAATTACTTTCTGAGTCTGGTCGGGATCCATCCCATCAATTGGCTGACGGATCCCCACTGGTCCCTGCTGGCGCTGATCATCATGAGTATCTGGAAGGATCTCGGGTTCAACATCATCCTTTTCCTGGTGGGGCTGAACAACATCGATAAAGGCTACTATCAGGCGGCCGAAATCGATGGCGCCAACGCCTGGCAGCGCTTCTGGAACGTCACGATCCCGATGATTTCACCGATCACCTTCCTGGTCTCTGTCAACGGTGTGATCAGCTCGTTCAAGGTGTTTGACCAAATCTTCGCCTTGTTCCAGGGCACTCCAGGGCCTGGGAAAGCCGACCTGACCATCGTGTACTACCTGTACGAAAAATTCTACACCGAGTATAAGTACCCGATCGCGGCTGCCAGCGGCGTTGTGCTTTTTGTCTTGATTCTCCTGGTCACCTTCGTGCAGTTGTGGTACTCACGCAAGCACGTTCACTACTAAGGGGGCATCATCATGGCAAAAAAAATCAGTCGCGTTCTACTGTACTTGATTGTCGCCCTCGGGGCCTTGACGATGCTGATCCCCTTCCTGTGGATGATCTCTACCTCGCTGAAGTCCGGTCCGGAAACCATCAAGGTGCCGCCGGTGTGGATCCCTCAGGTGCTGCGCTGGCACAACTATGTCGAGGCGTTTCACGCCGCACCGTTCTTGCGCTACTTCGTTAACTCGGTGATCGTCACCGTGGTCACCACGGTGGGTCAGCTGCTGACCAGCATTCTTGCGGCGTTCGCCTTTGCGCGGCTTCGCTTCTGGGGCAAGAATTTCCTGTTCATGATTTTCCTTGGAACCATGATGATCCCCGGAGAGATGCTGATCATTCCCAATTTTGTCACCTTGTCGAAGATGAGTTTGGTCAACACGTACGGGGCGCTTATTCTTCCTTGGCTGGCCAGTTTCTTCACTGTCTTCACCCTGCGTCAGACGTTTCAGTCCACGCCTGACCAGATTTACTACGCCGCGAAAATGGACGGCGCTTCGGACTGGAAGTACCTCTGGACCGTCTTGGTCCCGATGAGTAAGTCGACGATCACCGCCGTGACCGTCCTTGAAGTCATCGGGTCCTGGAACTCCTTCATGTGGCCGTTGATCGTCACCAACAGCGAAAAAATGCGCACCCTGCCGGTTGGGCTGCAAGCCTTTACCACCGACGCGGGCACGCAATATCAGCTGCTGATGGCGGCCTCGACCTTCGTGATCATTCCAATGGTCATTGTTTACATGTTCTTGCAGAAATACATCATTGCTGGAATCTCAAAAGCTGGATTGAAAGGATAGTTTAACTCATGAAAAAGAGTGTTTGGGGTAAATCATTACTTGGGGCAGCCGCCGTTCTGCTGGGCCTGACCCTTGCCGCTTGTGGCAATTCGAACGCTTCAAGTAAAAACAGCACCAGTGACAAGAAAGTGACCATCACTTTCTGGCACGGCATGAACGGTCCTTATAAGACTGCACTTGACGGCATTATTAAAGACTTCAATAACTCGCAAAGCAAGTACGTGGTCAAGGGCACCGCCCAAGGCAACTACACTGCGCTGCAGCAAAAGATCATGGCGGGGGCCAAGTCAAAGTCACTGCCAACCATGGCGCAAACGACTTACACGACCGTTCCTGACTATGTCTCCAACGGCTTCATCACACCGCTGGACCCATACATGCTCAAAGGCAGCGACAAGTTGAGCCAAAGCTCGCTGAAGGATATTTACCCGGCCTTTATCTCCAGCTCGAAGTATCAGGGCAAGTACTACTCCATGCCGTTTTCTAAGTCGACCCGGATCATGTACTACCAGCCAGCACTGATGAAGAAGCTGGGGGTCAACAAGGTCCCAACCAGCTGGGAAGAGCTGCAAACGCTCGGTCAGACGCTTAAGAGCAAGGGCGTCGCAGTTGTCGGCTTCGATGCCTCATTCGACATGGAACTCGAAGCACTGGCTCGCCAGAACGGCAACGCTTTGGTCTCCAAAGACCTGACGGCGAACTTGAACTCCAAGAAGACCCTGCAAGTCACCAACATGATCTTCAACATGTTGCAAGATGGTGAAGCCAAGACCGCCGGTGAAGATATTTACGGTGACAAGAACTTCACCTCGGGTAAGACCCTCTTCTACATTGGCTCCTCTGCGGGCGTTTCCTCGATGCAGCAAAATGCACCGAAGGGCTTTGAGTGGAACACCACGACGGTGCCTTCATACAAGGGCAAGAAAGCCACTGAGCTGGCCGGCAATGACCTTGTGATGTTCAAGTCTGCCTCTGCCGATCAGCAAAAAGGTGCTTGGGCCTTCATGAAGTTCCTGACCTCCAAGAAGGAAACCATCAAGTGGGCAGAAAAGACGGGTTACGTGCCGCTGCGCAAGTCCGCAGTCAAAGATGCCAGCTTCCAGAGCTACCTGAAGAACCACGAAGTGAACAAGGCAGCCGTCGACTCACTGGATTCCGGCTTCCAGTCCACCGCCTTCAAGGGCTTCACCGAGTACCGCAATGACCTGCTGGATGCCGTTGATTCGATGACGACTAAGCACACTAAGCCAGCAGATGCCATGGGCACCCTACAAAAGAAGACCGAAACGATTCTGAAGGACGCAAAGTAAACAGCTTTTACCAAGAAGAGTCGGCTGCGCAGTCGGCTCTTTTTGTTCGGCCAAAATTCGTACGGCTGGCTAAATGCCAGTCGTTACCGAAAAACTCAGACGGCCGTATGTCACCCACGTGACGCCGCGGCAAAAGTGGCGTAGAATAACCAGTTACGATTAAGCGGCACCGGTCTCACCGGCTCACCGCCACCCAGGAGGACACGATGACACAAATCAGATTTTTGAACGGACTGAGGACTATTGGCGGCAACATAGTGGAATTTTCTCAAGCAGGCAGCCGGGTGATCATGGATTTTGGCGTGGCCGCGGACCTAACGAACGAAACGGCGGCCTCGGCAATCGCAAACGGGAAACTGCCCAACGTGCCGGAACTCTTTGGACTGGCCGAAGATCACTGGACGCACGAGGCAATTTTCATCTCGCACCTTCACATCGACCACATGGGCGCACTGCAGTACCTGAAGCAGGACATCCCGGTGTACCTGTCCGCACCCAGCTACCGGCTCTATCAGACACTAATCGAGTCGGGCATTGAAAAGCCCGTCCGCAATCTGCACCCCCTCCCGTTTGAGACACCCATGACCGTCGGGGCCTTTTCGGTCGAGGGCTTTGCTTCCGATCACGACGAGCCAGGCATCATGGCGCTCTTGGTGGGCGATGGAACACGCTGGTATGCGCACTCCGGCGATGTCCGCCTAAATGGACCGCATCCCGAACGCGTCGCCCACTGGTCCCAGGTGTTTCACGACAAGAAGCTGGCGATGTTCATGCTTGAAGGCACCACCTTCTCTTTTGACACAGAAACGCCAGTGGAAGATCAAAATCATCCCAGCGCCGCGCTGACCGAAAGTGAATTGCAGGCACAATTGAGCAGTCTGCTGGGAAACACCAAGCAGCTGGTCGCAATCAATCCCTACAATCGCAACTACGCGCGGCTGGCGGCGATTCAAGAAGCCGCGCACCAGGCGCACCGGCAAATGGTCTGGGAACCTGCCGACGCTGTGATTTTGGAGACGATGACCGGGCTGAAAGCGGACCAGATCATCGGCAAGTCGATCACTGCCGACGCGCTGCGCCAAGCGCCAGACCAGTATCTGCTGGAGAACTCGTTCAGCCACTTGGCCGACCTGGCCGCGCTGCCCGTGGGCAATTACGTCCATACCAATGGCGAACCGCTGGGCGACTATGATCCCCGCTTCCAGCAGCTCAAAGACTTTCTGACCGCGCACGCCATCCCGCTGACCTTTTTGTCCTGCACTGGTCACGCCACGCGGGCGGATCTGATCACTCTGGCGCAAACAGTTGCCCCGCGCATCATTGTGCCTTGGCACAGCTTCCACCCGGAGCGCGAAGCCGAAGCGCTCGACGCGGCCACTCGCGCCGAGGTACTGCTGCCGGAAAAGAATCTGTATTACACACTGGATGAGCCCGAAGACTAGGCCTGAAAAGACCATTCGAATAGTTGAAAATACTCTCGGTCCGGAAGTGGCACACGGTGTGCTAACCGCGATGCGACAGCCCTGACACCATTTGGTGAATCGCTGAGATTTTCCTTTTCCCCGTGAAAAGAGTAAGGTATTTAAGAACAGATTTTAAGGAGGTCACTCATGCTCGAAAAACAATTTTACGACCAAATGTTTGCGCGCTCGTTCAATATTCCCATCACGGTGGAATACTGGGACCACACGCAAAAGACCTACGGCGAGGGGACGCCAAGCCTCACGATCCACATGAAACAGGCAATCCCCGCCAAGGAGCTGCTCAAAAACGCGTCGCTTACGCTAGGCGAGGCTTACATGCGCGGTGACATCGATGTGACCGGCGGCGGTCAATTCCCCCTCCAGGAGCTGCTGACGGCCGCATACGAAAGCGCAGGCTCGTTTATGCGCAACAAAAAACTGATGCGGTTCATCCCCAAACAATCGCACACTGAAAAGAAGAGCAAGGCGGACATTCAGGCCCACTATGACCTCGGCAACGACTTCTACAAGCTTTGGCTCGACGACACGATGACCTATTCCTGCGCCTATTTTGACGACTGGGATCAGGACCTCACGGCCGCTCAGCAAAACAAGGTCACGCACATTCTGCGCAAGCTCGACCCACAGCCCGGCCGGCGCTTCCTGGATATTGGCTGCGGCTGGGGTACGCTCATGCTGACCGCCGCCATGCGCTACCACCTCGACGTGACCGGGATCACACTGTCCAAGGAGCAGTACGACTTTGTCAACGCGCGCATCCAAAAATTAGGCATTGAAGACCACGCCCGCGTCCTGCTGGTCGACTACCGCGAACTCACAGACGGTCCCTACGATTACATCACTTCGATCGGCATGTTCGAGCATGTTGGCAAGGAGAACCTGGAGCTGTACTTCAAGGACGTCACGAAGCTGCTGGCGGCTGGCGGCTCCGCTCTGATTCACGGCATTACCCGCCAGCAAGGCGGTGCCACTAATGCCTGGTTGAACAAGTACATCTTCCCGGGTGGCTACATCCCCGGTCTGAGTGAAAACATCGATCACATTATCGATGCCGGGCTGCAGATTTCCGACCTTGAACCCCTCCGCCGTCATTACCAGCGCACACTTGAACACTGGGACGAAAATTTCAATGCGCATCGCAACACCATTCAAAAGAAGTTCGGCTATGAATTCACACGCATGTGGGACATCTACCTGCAGGCTGCAGCCGCGTCTTTTGAATCCGGGAACATCGATGTCATCCAGTACTTGGTCACGAAGGCCCCTTCCGGCACTGGCCTGCCGCTGACCCGCGACTATATTTACGACTAGGTTGCCAAGATTCGCTTCGGCGGATCTTTTTTTTGCGGAAACTTGCAAGCGATTTCCCGCCGCCGGATAATGATATCAAAGGAGGTGGGCAACGTGTATGACCTGATGTTATCCCCCCGAGACCGTCTTGGCGCGCCGTCGGGTAAACGTCGCAGCGGAACTGCTGCTTGACGCTGTACAGGAAAATGATGCTTTGAGCAATCATCGCGTGCCCAACCTCACCGCTTTTTACTGGAGCGAATTTGGACCGCTGGAGATCGGCCTGTACGAAGCCGAGCTCAAACGCGATCAAACCGCCATGCGGATCCGCCTGATCCGCCAGTACCTGAACCGCGGCGAGCCCATTGATTTGCCAGTGATCGAAGTCAAGATCACTGCCTCGTTTGCCGACCGTGTTCGCTATCTGGCATTCATGCGCAGCCAATTAAATGAGGCCACCAGCTACTTGGCCCTGCCAGTTTTGTCTGACTCGGAATCTGAGGAGCTGAACACCTTGTATAAGCAGCTGATCAAGGCGCTTCATCCGGATCTGCATCCCCACCAAAGTGCAGCGGACGCCTGGCTGTTCTTGAAAGTGCTGGACGCTTACGCCAACGGGCTACTTGAAGTCTTGGAGGCTATCGCTGCAATGCTGGCAAACCGCGAAGACGAAAACCTGTCACCCCAGGAGCTGAACCGCCAGCTGGCCGACCTGCTGACCGACTTGGCGCAGGAGCGAGCCCGCAAGTTTGCGCTGTATCAAGCGTGGCCACTGACAATCGAGGCACAGCTGAAAAGTGAGACCTGGCGGGATCATCACCGCGCCGAGTTGCAACTGGCCCTCAATCGGCTGAAACAGCAGGTGGCGGCAAACATTGTGCTGTATGGGCAGCTGGTTGGCGATTTAGGAGGTAACCGTCATGGGTGAATTTGAAATCAAACCGGTCACCGGGGGTAACGGTCTGACGCCATGGCACGGCGGAATGCCGAGTCAAGCAACCGACCTGACCGGCAGCGAGATTTTTCTGATCAATCATCATGTCGCCGGCACCGCTCATGTGCCCGATCCGGCGACATTGACTGCCGACCTGGCGCTCGGCCAGCAGGTACGCCTGCTGCGGGAGAAAAATGCGTACGATGCCTTTGCAACGCGAGTGGAGACCCTGCCCGGCCGCAAGCTCGGGTACCTGCCGAAGCGCGAGAACATCGTGATCGCCCGGCTGCTCGACGCCGGCCTGAACGTCTATGCAAAAATCACCGACTGGACGATGAAAGGCAACTGGCCGTACGTCAGGCTCGATATCTTCTTAAAGCTTTGAAAGCAAAAAATCCAAGCCGATTGGCTTGGATTTTTTACTTAGTAGCGTGCTTTGATTGCTCTATCGATATCTCGCTTCTGGTCCTTTTGCTTCAAGGCCTCTCGCTTATCGTACAGCTTCTTCCCTTCGGCCACCCCGATCAAGACCTTCGCGTAGCCGTGCTTGAGGTACATGCGAAGCGGCACTGCGGTCTTGCCTTGTTGAGTCAACGCGGCCAGCAGCTTGGCAATTTCCTTCTTGTGCAAAAGCAGCTTGCGTGACCTGAGCGGGTCAACGTTAAACTGATTGCCCTCCTTGTACGGGCTGATATGCACGTTGACCAGCCAAGCCTCGTTATTCGTGATGCGAATGAACCCATCACGCAGCGTCGTTTTGCCAGCCCGCACCGACTTGATCTCGGTGCCGGTCAAGGCAATGCCTGCCTCATAGGTCTCGAGGATGTTGTAGTCATGCCGGGCCTTTTTGTTCTGGGCCAGAAGGTTATCGGGCTTCGGCTTCATTTTTTTTGCCATCGGCTCACCTTCTTTGGTTAATGTCTGTTTCCTTTATTGCCACCGCGAGTGGCGTGGCCTTTGACCTGGCTGCCGATCGTGTTGCGAAACGGCTTGGCGTGCCCAGTCGGCCGCTTGGCGTTGTGCCGCTTGCCCTGGTCGCCAGGCTTCGGCGCACCAGCTTTGTGATCATCGCGTCGCGGCTGACGCCGGGGCTGCTTTGGCACGACCAAATCGGTTGTCGGTGTATCCTCAGTCGGCACCAGTGAGAAGTCGACCTGACGCTGCTCAACGTCGACGGCTTCAAGCTTCACGCGCACCGGCTGCCCAATGCGGTAAATGTGGTGCGTGCGCTCGCCGATCAAGGCCATCTGGCTTTCCAAGAACCCGTAATAATCATCGGTCATTCGGGTGATGTGAACCAGGCCTTCAACGGTGTTCGGCAGCGCAACAAACATCCCGAACCCAGCAACGCCGGAAACCACGGCATCAAACTCTTCACCGACCTTATCGGCCATGAATTCGGCCTTCTTCAGGTCATCAACGGCGCGCTCGGCATCAACACTATGCCGCTCACGGGTCGAGGCCTGGGCGGCGATGTCCGGGAGCTTTTCGGCCCACTTGGTCTGCACGTTATCGCCGGTGCCTTCAATGGCGTAGGTCCGGATCAGCCGGTGCACGACCAAATCAGGGTAGCGGCGAATCGGGCTGGTGAAGTGACAGTAGTACTTGGCCGCGATGCCAAAATGGCCAAGCGGCTCGTCAGAGTAACGCGCCTGCTTCAGGCTGCGCAGCATTTTGACGTTGACCATCATTTCCTCAGGGGTCCCCGCAACTTCAGTGTTGACATTCTGCAACATCTTCGGCGTCACCTGCTGCCCCTTTTTGATTGGGACTTGCAGGCCGAAGGTAGCCAGAAAATCAACGAAGTCCTTAATGCGATCCTCGTCTGGGGTCTCGTGCACCCGGTACAGGAACGGCACGTGCATGCGATTATAATGCTCCGCCACCGTCTCGTTGGCCTGCAGCATGAAGCTTTCAATCATGCGCTCAGACACACCGCGCTCGCGCAGCACAATATCCGTCGGGTGGCCCTGGTCATCCACGATGATCTGGGCTTCATTTTCCTCAAAGTCAATGGCGCCGCGACCATGGCGCATCTTGTAGAGAATCTTATGCAGATTCGCCATCAGCTTGAGCATTGGGACCAAGTCGCCGTATTCGGCAGTCGCATCGGGATCACCATCGAGCACTTGGTTGACTTTATTGTAGGTCAGGCGGCCGTGGGAGCGAATGACACTCTGGTAAATTTCGTGGCTGACCACGCGGCCCTCGCCATCGATTTCCATGTCGCAGGACATGGCCAACCGGTCTTCGTTGGGGTTCAGCGAGCAGATCCCGTTACTGAGCCGGAATGGCAGCATCGGAATGACCCGGTCGACCAGGTAGGTCGAGGTACCGCGCTTGTAGGTTTCTTTGTCCAGCGGCGAGCCTTCAGTCACGTAGTAGGAGACATCCGCAATGTGGACACCCAAATGGTAGTTGCCGTTGGGCAGCTTCCATGCCACCACCGCGTCGTCGAAGTCCTTGGAGTCATCCCCGTCGATGGTGACCACCGGCTGATCGGTGATGTCACGCCGGCCCAACCGGTCCTCAGTCGTGACGTGATCTGGGATGGCGTTGGCCTGCGCCATCGCATCGTCTGGGTAGTCCACGTATATATCGTTGGCCAGCACCAGCGACATGATGTCGACCCCAGGCGCATTCTTGTTGCCCAGGTTCTGGACAATCAGCCCCACCATGCTGTTCGGCCGGTCGGCGTTCGGAAATTCAGTGATTTCGGCCATGATCATGTCGCCGCGTTCCGGCACGGTACCATTATCCTTGATGAAAATGGGATAGCGCGCCAGTTTCTTTTCGTGACTCGTGACCGTGCCAATAAAGCCCGTGCGGCTGTGCTCGGCATCGGACAATGGCGCATACTCGCCCACTAACCGGGTGTTTTTACGCTCAACCACCTTGGTGATCGCGCCTTCGGGACCGCGCGTGTCGCCAGGCCGGGCCTGGTGGACGACTGTGACTTCAACAGTATCCCCGTCCATGGCAAATTTCGTGTTCGGCGGGGCAATGAACATATCGTTGTCCTGATCCTCGATGGCAACAAAGCCGAAGCCTTTTTCGTTGCCGTGGAACACGCCTTGCATGCTCTGCGGCTTGCCGCCGAGCATGTAGCGCTGATTGTCGTCTTGATGAATCAAATCATCATTTTCCATTCCCGTGAGCGCCTGCACCATCACTTTGAAGTCCTCGGCTGACGTCAATTTGAGTGCGCGATTCAGCGACGCAGTGGAAAAACCGATCTGCGGATTACGCCGAAACGTCGCCAATAATTCATTTCTTAAGTGGCCGACTGTGGTCATAGATGTCCCTCGTTTTCTTTTGATAAAAAAGCTTTCGATCTCTAAAAAATATAATTACACCGAGCGCCGGCTAGCTGACCAACCCGCAGAAGGTTTCCCCACTTGAGCAGATGCGCCTATGCCTGCCTCCAAAAAAAGGCCCCTGTTCACCAGGAGACCTTCGTTAGTGGGATGCCAGATACACTAAGACGAGCGAGAAGGCGAAGAAAAGGACGCCCAGTACAACGGTCACCTTTTCCATAAACGCTTCAAAGCCCCGTGATTTTTGCTTGCCGAACAAGTCGGTGGCGCCGCCAGACAGTGCGCTCAAGGCATCTTGCTGCTTGCTCGGCTGCATCAGGGTCGCGATCACGATCAGGATCGAATCGATGATGAGTAAATTAGTAAAAAGACTCTGCAAGTTTTTCCCTCCCTTGCAAATGGTCACTAGTAGTAGATTATCACAAAGCAGCCGTCAAGACCAGCCAAGTTTCGCCCGCAGGGCCCAACTAAGCGCGCCTCATTCGGGCTCCTGCTCACTCATTTGTTCGGCCAGCTCGTGCAGCCGTTTGCGCACCGCCGCTCGCCGGCTGGCGTCGGTCAAAATCACCAGCGTGTCGCCGCCGTGAATGACCGTATCACCATGCGGTAGCAGGCTGTCTTCACCGCGCCGAATTGCCATCAGCAAGGTTTCCTTTGGCCACTTGAAATCGCGCACCGCCATGCCGTCCAGCACGCTGCCGGCATACACCGGCAGCTCCAGGCGGTCCATGCGGTGAATCGCCTGAAGCCGATTTTTCGTGGTCATTCGCCGCAGCAGCGACTCATAAATCGGCGCGCCGCCCAGCAGATCGACCACGACATAGGCGACCAGCGACAACACCGCCATGGCCATCAAGTTAGTGAGGTTACCCACCATTTCAGTGATCAGCAGGATCGCGGTGAATGGCGCCTTCCCGATACCGGCAAAGTACCCGGCCATCGCGAAGATAATCAGATTCATCTCATAGGCCCGCGGCAGCCAACCAATGTCCCCCATCAGGACCGCATAGGCGGCGCCAATCACCGCCCCCAGCGACAAGATGGGCAGAAATATCCCACCAGGCAGCCCCGACCCATAAGAGACCATGGAAAAAACGTAGCGCAGTGCAAAGATGACCAGCAGCACACCAAACGCCGGAATGCTGCGATTAAACCCGGTAATCAAGCCGTTGCCGCCGCCTAAAACAGCCGGGTCCAGCAGCCCGATCGGAATCACCAGGAGAAAGGGCACAAGCCCCTGCAGCGCGCGAGGAATATGCGTAAACGAATAAAGTTTAGGCATTGCCAGCAGCGTCTTCTGATAGGCAAACCCCAGCACCCCAAGCAGCGCGCCAAGCAGTAATAAGTGCCAGTACAAGGAAACCGGCAGCGGTCGGTTGTAAACCAGATGCAGGACCGGCACTTCGCCGAAAACGTTCAGGGAAATGAAGTTGGCCCCCACCGCGCTGGCCAGGCTGGTGATCCACACCAGCGGGCTGAAATTGTGGTAAACCTCTTCAAGCACAAACATCGTGCCAGCGATCGGCGCATTGAACGCCGCCGCCAGACCGCCGGCCGCGCCAGCCGCGATCATGATGCGGCGATCCGCGCCATTTTTCTTGAACCCTTGCGCCACGCCTTGGCCCACGGCGGCGCCTAACTGAATGGACGGGCCTTCACGGCCGAGAAACAGCCCCGGCCCAATGCTGATAATGCCGGCAACAAATTTTTTCCACAGGATCGACCACCAGTGAAACTCGAGCTCGCCTTGCAGCTGGCCTTCAACCTGCGGAATCCCGGATCCTGAGATATTGGGCTCGCTTTTGAGCAGCCAGGCGACGAGTAAGCCGGCGACAATACTGCCGATGATAATTAGCATCACAATGCCAGGCGTGGCAGTGCGGTAAAGCGACTGCATGAACCCCAAAATTCGCTCAATTGAAAACCGAAATGCCGCGACGACGCCGCCTGTGAGCAGCCCAACCAGCAGCCCAAACAGAACGAAGCGCAGCCGTGTGGCGTCAACGGTTTTTGAAGCCTTATGCATGTCACACCTCCAAAGAAACTGGTCCCATTATACAACAGAAAAAAGGTCCGCAGAAAACACGGACCTAGCCGCGCCGCAGCGTCGGCTCAGTAACCCACAAGATGACGAAGTTGAGCAGCAGCAGCGCCGCCGTGGAGATGAACACCACATTGTAATTGAAAATGCCGCCAAGCAAGCCGCCAAGCAGTCCGCCGAACATGTTACCCAGCGCCTGGAACGACTGGTTCCACGAGAAAATTGCAGACGTCGCCGACGCCGGCGAGTTTTTGGTCAGCAGCGTTTGAATCGTGGGGAACAAGGCGCCATCGGAAATCCCAATGGCAAAGCGCAAAACCCCGAGCAAGACGACGCTGGTGACAAAGCCCTGCGGAAAGTACATGACTACCGCGAACAGGTAGCCGGCAATCAGGACTTTCCCGGAGCCGTGCTTGTCGCCGTAATCGCCAAGCCGCGGGGCCGCGAGAATGTTCGACAGCCCTGGCAAAGCAGCGATGATGCCGGCCACCAGCGCCACCGGCCCAACGTTATGCATCAGCTCTTTGATGTACAGGCTGATGATTGGCGAGATGGACGCGTTACCCAGCTGCACGATCATGGTCGAGACAAGCAAGATGATAATCAGCTTGGGGTTGGCAAATTGGCTCAAAAGCCCTGAGAGGCCGCCCTTTTCACCTTTACGGTGCGGGGCCGGCACGAAATATTCTTTGACGAATAGCCCTGAAGCAATCCCAGCCAGCAACAGCAGCCCGGCGGTGATGAAGAAAGTCACGCGGATCGACATGAATTGCGCCAGCAACCCGCCAATCACGGGCCCCATGAGCATGCCCGAGGTGGAGCCAGTCACCAGCGTCCCGAGCGCCTTGCCGGCGTGACTGCGCGGCGTCTGCGAGGCAATCAGCGCCTGCGCGTTAGAAATGAACCCGGAAAACAGGCCCTGCAGCGCTCGCAGCCCAATCAGCTGCCAGACATTGGTCACCAGACCCATCAGAAACATTGCGACGGCCATCCCGACCGCCGCCCGGATCAGCATGATCTTACGGCCTTTGCGATCGGCAAGCGCACCCCAAAGCGGCGAAACAATGGCGGTCACAAAAAAAGTGGCCGCAAAGACTAAGCCGGAATACAGGGAAACCTGCGCCTTGGTGAAATTGCCCAATTCACCGACATACAGCGACATGAACGGCGTGATCTCGGAAAAGGCAATGCCGGCAATAAACGTGCACACCCACAGCACGTTCAAATTCTGCCGCCACGGGCTCTTTTCTCTTTGGGTTTCGTTCATGTCGTCACTCCCTTTGAATTTAGCTGCAAATAAAAACAGTCACATAATAGTGTGCGAGTGAATTGTGAAGAAAGTGTGAATTTTGTTGTCAGGACAGCAAAAAAGCACCCTGCAAACTGCAGGATGCTCAATGTCCGCCGGGCTAGACCCGCCGAAATGAAAGACTAGTCGATCGCCTTAACGTTGTAGAAGGACTTGCGGCCCTTGTACGCAGCAGACTTGCCGAGTTCGTCTTCGATCCGCATCAGCTGGTTGTACTTCGCGATGCGATCGGTCCGGCTCATCGAGCCAGTCTTGATCTCGCCGGCGTTGGTTGCAACAACCAAGTCAGCAATGGTCGTATCTTCGGTTTCACCGGAACGGTGGGAAACAACGGCGGTGTAGCCGGCTTCCTTAGCCATTTCGATCGCTTCGAATGTTTCGGTCAGCGTCCCGATCTGGTTGAGCTTGATCAGGATGGAGTTGGCAACGCCCATGTCGATCCCCTTCTTCAGGTAATCGGTGTTGGTAACGAACAGATCGTCGCCGACGATTTGAACCTTGTCGCCAAGCTTGGCAGTGAACTTCTGCCAGCCTTCCCAGTCGTTTTCGTCGATTGGATCTTCGACTGAAACGATCGGGTACTTGTCGATGTACTTCGCCAGCAGATCGATGAATTCGTCGGTCGTGTAGGAGGTATCAGGATCAGACCACTTCAGGGTGTACTTCTTAGTCTCTGGGTCGTAGAACTCAGACGAAGCAACGTCAAAGGCGATGGCAACGTCTTCGCCCGGCTTGTAGCCGGCCTTCTGGATAGCTTCAACGAGCAGCTCAAAGGCTTCCTCGTTGTCCTTCAGGTTAGGCGCAAAGCCACCTTCGTCGCCGACGGAAGTGATGTCGCCCTTCGCCTTCAGCTCTGCTTGCAGGGCGTGGAAGGTTTCAGAACCCATGCGGATCGCTTCGCGCATGGACTTGGCACCAACAGGCATGATCATGAATTCCTGGAAGTCAACGGTGTTGGTCGAGTGCGCGCCACCATTGAGGACGTTCATCATCGGTGTTGGCATCACGTGTGCGTTAGGGCCGCCAAGGTACTGGTACAGCGGCAGACCAACTTCAGAGGCAGCAGCGCGGGCGGCAGCCAGGGAAACACCGAGAATGGCGTTGGCGCCAAGCTTGCCCTTATTCGGGGTGCCGTCGAGGTCGATCATGGTCTGGTCGATCAGGCGCTGCTCAGTGGCATCCAAACCGATAACGGCCTTGGAAATCACGTCGTTCACGTTGGCAACAGCCTTCAAAACGCCTTTGCCGCCAAAACGGGACTTGTCGCCGTCGCGCAGTTCAACGGCTTCGTGTTCACCGGTGGAAGCGCCTGACGGAACAAGCGCGCGGCCGAAACCGCCGTCTTCCGTATAAAGTTCAACTTCAACAGTCGGGTTGCCACGAGAGTCGAGGACTTCGCGAGCCAAAACATCTGTAATAATAGACATATGTTTTCTCCTTTTTGTGCCTGATACAGGCAGGTTTTATCGTAATTAGTTTACCACAGAAAAGCTGTGGGATTAGTCTTGGTAGTTGGCCAAGGCCACGAAACTATCCGGATCCATCGATGCGCCGCCAACCAGGCCGCCATCGATGTCAGGCTTAGCCATCAATTCCTTGACGTTGGCTGGCTTGACCGAACCACCGTAAAGAATGCGAACAGCGTCTGCCGTTGCCGCATCATACAGCTTGGCAACGATTGAGCGGATGTGCGCAACGACTTCTTGCGCCTGGTCAGCAGAGGCGGTCTTGCCAGTGCCGATGGCCCAGATTGGCTCGTAGGCGATCACGCTGTTTTTAACCTCTGAAGCGGAGATGCCGGCCAAAGCTGCTTCAACCTGTGAAGCGACCCAGTCGTTGGTCTGACCAGCTTCACGCTGTTCAAGACTTTCACCGCAGCAGATGATCGGCAGCAGGCCGTTTTTCAAGATGGCCTTGGCCTTCTTGTTGATGTCCTGGTCAGTTTCGTGGAAGTAGCCGCGGCGTTCGCTGTGGCCAATCACGACATAGTCCAGGCCCATCTCTTTCAGGGCTTTCGGGCTGGTTTCGCCGGTGAAGGCACCTGCGTCTTCGAAGTAGCAGTTTTCTGCCGCGGTCTGAAGCGGAGTGCCTTTGGCGCCAGCAACCAGGGTGCTCAGATCAATTGCCGGTGCGGCAATCACGGTCTGAACCTTGCTGGATTCTGGTAATTTACCTTTAACGCCGTTCAGAAATGCTTGTGTTTCTTCCGGGTTCTTGTTCATTTTCCAGTTCCCGGCCATGATAGGTGTGCGCATAATTAACTTCCTTTCAGAATTGAAACTTACTTGTCGGAAATTGCCGCGATGCCTGGCAGAGTCTTACCTTCCAGGTATTCAAGGCTTGCGCCACCGCCAGTGGAAATGTGGGTGATCTTTGGTGCGATACCAAGCTGCTTAGCCGCAGCGGTCGAATCGCCGCCACCGATAATCGTGGTTGCATCCTTCAAATCACCAAGCGCAGTCCCAACTTCCAGGGTACCCTTGGCGTAATTAGGCATTTCGAATACACCCATTGGGCCGTTCCAAACGACCGTCTTGGCACCCTTCAGGGCATCCTTGATGTCCTGAACGGACTTTGGCCCGATATCCAAGGCCATGTAGCCATCAGGAATCGCACCTTCAACAACTTTGTGAGGGGCGTCGTTCGAGAACTCCGTAGCCACCACGTTGTCAACTGGCAGCAAAAGCTTGTCGCCAGCTTCGTCCATGATCTGCTTGGCCAGGTCGATTTTATCCTTTTCAACCAGTGACTTACCGATTGACAGGCCCTTAGCAGCGTAGAAGGTATAAGTCATCCCGCCGCCAACAATGATCTTGTCAGCCTTCGGTACCAGGTTGCGGATCACACCGATCTTGTCAGAGACCTTCGCGCCACCCAAGATGGCAACAAATGGGCGCTTTGGGTTTTGAACAGCGTCGCCCAAGAACTTGATTTCCTTTTCCATCAAGAAGCCGGCAGCAGCCTGAGGCATATTGGACGCAATGCCGACGTTGGAGGCGTGGGAACGGTGAGCGGTCCCGAACGCGTCATTGACGAACAGGTCACCCAGCGATGCCCAGTACTTGCCAAGTTCTGGATCGTTGCCGGATTCTTTCTTACCGTCAAGGTCTTCGAAGCGCGTGTTCTCCATCACGAGAACGTCGCCGTCGTTCATCTTGGCAATCGCATCTTCAAGCTCCTTGCCGCGAGTAGCAGGAACGAAGGTGACCGGCTTCTTCAGCAGTTCAGAAAGACGCTCTGCAACTGGACGCAGGCTCAACTTAGCCTTATCCTCTTCGGTCTTAACCCGGCCCAAGTGGGACAGCAGAATTGCCTTGCCGCCGTTATCGATCACGTACTGGATCGTCGGCAAAGCAGCCACGATACGGTTGTCATCACCGATGACACCGTCTTTGATCGGCACGTTGAAATCAACGCGGATCAGGACTTTTTTGTCCTTCACGTCTAGATCAGAAACGATCAATTTAGCCATTGAATAAAACCCTCCTAAAATGTTGGAATGCTGAGCGCACACCCACCTGGTCCCAAGCGGACTAGGTTTGCCCTGCCAAACAGCGTGTTTGGTACGGCAAGCCCAGCCCGTCGAGGCCAGGGATATGCGTGTGCTTTTGCACATGTTGTCATAAAAAGAAGGCGGAGGGAGATACTCCCTCCGCCCCCTTCATAACGGTTGAAATCGTTAATGCTCTAAGGTTTTAAATTAGAGAGTCGCGAACTTCAGCAGGGTACGAATCATCTGGCAAGTGAAGCCATATTCGTTGTCGTACCAAGCAACCGTCTTAACCAGCTGGTAGTCACCGGCGGTCGTAACTTCGGTCTGGGTAGGGTCGAAGATTGAGCCGTAGGTTGTGCCGATAACGTCGGACGAAACGATCTCGTCAGCGTTGTAGCCGAAGCTTGGGTTGCCATCGGTGTGCTTCTTGATCGCAGCGTTGACCTGGTCAGCCGTCACGTTCTTGGTCTTCAGGATGGAAACCAATTCGGTCAGGGAGCCGTCAACAACGGAGACACGCTGTGCGTGGCCCTGAAGCTTGCCGTTCAGTTCTGGGATAACGATACCGATAGCCTTAGCCGCACCAGTTGAGTGAGGGATGGTGTTAACAGCAGCAGAACGCGCAGCGCGCAGGTTGCCACCGCGAACAGGGCCGTCAAGCAGCATCTGAGTGGAGGTGTAAGCGTGAACCGTTGTCATGGTACCAACTTCGATGCCGAATTCCTTGTTCAGGAAGTAAGCCATTGGTGCCAGGCAGTTGGTCGTGCAAGAACCGGCGGAAACGATCTTGTCGTCAGCGTCCAAGGTGTCATCGTTTACGTTGTAAACGATGGTCTTGATCTTGCCAGCAGGTGCGGAAATCAGAACACGTTCTGCGCCGGCATCCAAGTGAGCCTGAGCCTTTTCGGCTGAGGTGTAGAAGCCTGTGCATTCGAGAACGTACTGAACGCCGTCGTTCTTAACCCAAGGAATGTTCTGAGCCTGAGGTTCAGCATAAACACGGTATTCCTTGCCGTTAACAACGATACCGTTGTCGGTAGCGCTGACTTCACCAGGGAAAGTGCCGTGAGTTGAGTCATACTTCAGCAGGTGAGCCAACATCGCTGGGCTGGTCAGATCGTTGATGGCAACAACTTCAATATCGTTGCTCTTGGCACCTAATTCAAAGATGCGACGGAAGGCCAAACGACCGATACGGCCAAAACCATTGATACCAATTTTAACAGTCATGCTAAAATTTCCTCCTTTAGGAAATAAGAGTTTTATTCTAACGGGTTTCCCCAGTTAAAATCGCATTTGAGGCGCCGACGTCCGTGATGAGCCACGTCCGACTCGGCGCATTTTTCATATATGCTGCGATTGCCTTGGCCTTGGAGCGGCCGCCGGCAACTGCAAACACATATGGGATATGATCAAGATCCGGAATCTGTAACCCAATTCTTGGGATCTTGTAAATGACCTTGCCGCTCGCATCGAAAAACGTGCCAAAAGTTTCTGAAACTGCATGCTGTTCGGTGAGCTCGGCAATGGCCTCAGGAGACATCGATCGACGCTTAGCCATGATCAATGCATCTCCTATACTATGAATCACAACCTGGGCATTGTCAATTAATTGGAGCACCTCACGGACCGCCGGTTCTTGGAGCAGTGGCTGGTAAGTTTTCGCACTGACATTTTCAGGAATGTACAGCACCCGGTACTTACTATCCGTTGCTTCTGCCATGCTGGCGGCAACCGAATTGGCTTGAATTGCCACCGCCTCGCCGACGCCGCCGCGTGCTGGCACAAAGGTTAACTCGCGGCCTGCAGACAGCTTATACGTCATCTGCTGGGCCACGCGCGCCATTGTTGTGCCGCCCATGACCGCAATGGTCAACTGGCCGCTGGGCAGGATCAGCTGGAGAGTGGAGTTTAACTGCTTCCCCATCTCGTCCAAGACCCGGCTGCTTTGATCCGCGTCACCGCTAACAATCAGGCAGTGCTCAATGCCAAGCTTTTCGGCAAGATGCTTCTCGTCTTCCTTGAACCCCAGCAGCCGATTCATGAACTGCTCCAAGCCTTGGAAAACTTCGATACCCTGGCTGGTAAGGACCATGCCAGACTTTGAGCTTTCAATCAGGCCTTGCTTACGCAGAAACTCGGTTTCCGTGCGCAGAACTCGTTCGCTCAGCTTCATCTGCTCAGCAAGCGCCCGTCTACCGACCGGCGACATCCAGCTGATGAATTGCAAGATCTGATAGCGTTGCGTAATCACGCCCATGAAATCAGGCGCGATTGCTTCGATCCAAGCGAACTCAGAATGCATAGCTCATTGTCCTTTTCGTGGGTCGTTTGGCGTCCTACCGTGCCACATAGTGACCCAGTAGTAGCAAAAAATTTTGGGACCCCAGACACACCGGATCTCCCTTACCAACGCTTTCTATTATAGCCACCTGCTGAAAACGGTGCAAGGGATTTGCCTAAAAGCCGAAAACTCTTCCAATTTTGGAAGAATCTATGCTGAGCCTGCGCGTATTTTCGGAAAGAAACCGTTCTCTAATTTGGGGACGGGGTTTTCAAAACTGGTCATTCGGATGAGTTCTCACCTATTTTTCATCAAAAAAGCACCCGCATCTATGCGCGAGTGCTCGATTTCAGGATTACTTCTGGTCGGCCTTCGAGGTCAAAATATCATCGATTAAGCCGTAATCCTTGGCTTCCTGAGCGGTCATATAGTTATCGCGCTCCGTATCCTTCTTGATCTTGGCTTCCGTCTGACCAGTGGCGTCAGACAGGATCTTATTCAGCTTCTTGCGCGATTTCAAAATCTCCTCAGCGGCGATCTCAATCTCGGTCTGCTGGCCTTGGGCACCGCCAGACGGCTGGTGAATCAAGATTTCAGAGTTAGGCAGCGCAAACCGCTTGCCCTTCGCCCCACCGGCGAGCAGCACCGACGCCATCGATGCAGCCATGCCGATCGCGATCGTTTGTACATCGGCGTGAATCAAGTTCATCGTGTCCAGCATCGCCAGGCCAGAGGTGATCACACCACCAGGACTGTTGATGTACAGGTAAATATCTTTATCAGGGTCTTGTGCGTCGAGGAACAGAAGCTGCGCAATGACGGAGTTTGCAACCTGGTCATTGATTTCCCCGGACAGCATGATGATCCGGTCTTTAAGCAAGCGGGAGTAAATATCATAAGAACGCTCGCCGCGGCTGGTTTGTTCAATCACTGTCGGAACTAACATAGCGGAACCTCCTAACGAGTATTAGCACTCTTCTAAGTACAGTGCCAAGCTTAGCACTAACGTCAAAAAAGGTCAAAGACTTTGACCAACTTTTCGGGTCAGGGATAGTTTAGCATACTCACGCGCCTCGCGAGCCCTCAACCACCTGCTGCAGGCATTAAAAAAGGCGCCAACTAGTGGCGTCTTCCTTGAATGCTGCGCAGCCCGGGAGTCGAACCCGGATTTCGAGAACCGGAATCTCACGTGCGATCCATTACACTAACCGCGCAAGTACTCAATTATTTTACGGGAGCGCCGGCCAAAATGCAACCCTCAAGCCAAATTCAGGCCCGCGTTCACTGCAGCTTCTCGTCAGGGATGGCCGTCAGATGCTGATCGACCGTGTCAACCTGGCTCTTGATCGCTTCATACACTTTTTCCGGAAAATCCAGATAGGTCATGCATGAACCCACATGATCGTAAATCTCATCGCGCATGTCTTTGGCCTTCTGGGTCAAACTGACATCCACCCGGCGCTCATCTTGCGCAGAGCGTTTGCGTGAGATCCAGCCGTCCTTTTCCATCCGCTTCATCAGCGGCGTCAAGGTCCCAGAGTCCAGGTTCAGCGTCTGCCCGACTTCCTTGACCGACATCGTGCCGTGCTCGTAAAGCGACAGCAGCGTGATGTACTGCGGATAAGTCAACTTGTACTTGGCCAGCGCCTGCGAATAAAAGTGGTTAAATTGTTTTTGCGCTTTGTATATGGAAAAACACAGCTGTTCATTCAAACGGATCGGTTTAGTCATATGCTCGCCTCCAGTGACGTCATATCCATCTTTTCTATCGAGCTTATTGTAGACGATTTAATTAAGTAATGGAAGTGTCAACTTTCAGCGGCCTGCTGACTGCCTTCTGCAATCTGGTTCAGTTTCCGCAACCGGTGATTGATCCCGGACTTCGAAATCACGCCGCTGGGCACCATTTCCCCTAGCTCCTTCAACGAAACATCAGGATGTGCAAGCCGCAGCTCTGCGATTTCCCGCAGTTTGGACGGCAGACCTTCCAGCAGGCCCCGGTCTTTCAGGGCGTTAATATTCTCAATCTGCCTTTGCGCTGCATCGATGGTTTTATTCAAGTTGGCGGTTTCGCAGTTAACCAGACGATTGACGGAGTTGCGCATGTCGCGGACAATCCGAACATCCTCGAACTTAAGCATGGCCGTGGTCGCACCGATCACCTGCAAAAAGTCCGCAATCTTTTCGGCTTCTTTAAGGTACACGATCCAACCGCTGCGCCGTTCAACGGTACGGGCATTTAACCCAAAATCATTCATCATCTTCAGCACATCATCGTTGTGGTCCTTGTACAGAGAATAAATTTCCAGATGGTACCGGGACGTCTCCGGACTGTTGACTGAACCCCCGGCGAGAAATGCGCCGCGAAGATAAGAGCGTTCCCGCTGCGGCTCGTCCAGCACCTTTCGGGACACCGCAGTGCGGATCGACATGTCGCGCCCGTCCAGAATATCCAGATCTTCCAAAACGGCGTTCACCCCTGTGGTCAGGCGGACCACATACTGGTTGTTCTTCTTCAGTTTCATCTTGCGCCGAACAATCAGGTTAGCTTCATGATGGTAAACTTGGCGGATCAAGCTGTAGATTCGGCGCGCGATGGCGGGATTCTCCGTTTGGACGTTGAGCACGAACTGGTGCGCCTGAATTGCCAACGTCCCGTTCATCCGAATCAGTGCAGACAGTTCCGCCTTCGCGTGCTCCGGGTGAACCTCCAGTTGGGTCAGTTCTTTTTTAACTGTGCTAGCAAAACTGGCCATTCACTCACCGCTTTCTTTTTTTCATCGTGCCAACCTGAAAGGCCAGGTTCAAAATTTCGGACGCCACCTTGTCCCCATCGTGGAACACCCCACGGTCCCGCAGCTTCAGAAAATCAGCCGAGATGACGCGGCAGCCTAAGTCTCGCAGGCCTTGGTAGTCTGGGCGCACTGGCACCAAGATTTCGTTGTACTTCTGGGCATCCAGCGCATTCTTGGGCACCGGGGCAATGTTGACCAGTACCGTGTCAACAAAGTTGGCCCCCAGGTGCCGGTTCAACACCCGCACGTGGTCGGCATCGGTGAAACGCTCGGTCTCGCCCTTTTGTGTCATGATGTTGACGACATAAATGACTTCCGCGCGGGTCTTGAGCACCGCCTGGCCCAAGTTCTTGATCATCAAGTTAGGCAGCACGCTGGTGAACAGACTCCCTGGCCCCATCACCACGACATCCGCCGCCAAAATCGCGTCGATCACCTGTGGCATGGCCTCAGGTTCTTGGGCGTCATCGGTATCGGTGACCCAAACCCGCTTAATGTGCTTGCCGGCGGCCGTGATTTCAGCCTCACCAGCGAGAGTCGTGCCATCGGTGAACTCGGCGTGAAGCGTCAGCGGCCGGTTGCTGGCGGGATAGACATGGCCATCAACCTTCATCATGGACGACAGGGTTTGCACGGCCTGAAAAATACCCCCGCCCATTTCCGACAGCGCCGCGATGATCAGGTTGCCAATCGCATGGCCAGCAAAGAAACTATCACCGCTGTCAAAGCGGTATTGGAAGACCTGTTTCTCCAGCCCCGGCATGTCGGATAACGCCACCAGGACATTGCGAATATCGCCCGGCGGCACCACGTTGATGTAGTTGCGAATTACACCGCTTGAGCCGCCATCATCAGCCACCGTGACGACCGCCGTGACATCAGCATTTTGTTCACGCAGGCTTTTGACGATGACCGGCAGGCCCGTCCCGCCGCCGATGACGACAACCTTGGGCCGCCGGCCGCGGATGACGCGAATCGTTTTGGTTTCATTTGGCATCATGAACGGTTCACCGTCGCTTTCCGTTTATTGACATCGCGATGCGTAATGTCGACCGGATACCCGGCCGCCGCAAAGGCCTTGCCGACCCGCTCCGTGAATGCCACACTGCGGTGCTGACCGCCAGTACAGCCGATCGCGATGGTCACACTGCTTTTGCCCTCTTGTTTGTACTGCGGCATAATGCTGGCCAGCATCGTGTAAAACTGCTGGTAAAACGTCTCCGCCGCTGGGTTATCCATCACGTAATCGTAGACTTCCTGATCGCGGCCGTCGCGGTTGCGAAACTTCTGCACGTAATAGGGATTGGGCAAGAAACGCACATCCATCACGATATCGGCATCGATAGGCAAACCGTACTTGAAACCGAAGGACATCACTTCCAAGTGGAAGGTCGGGTGATCGGCCGATTTGAAGATGACGAAGAGCTTTTCGCGCAGCTGCCGCGGAGAAAGGTTGGTCGTGTCGATTACCACCTGGGCGCGGTTGCGCAGTTCGGTCAGCAGGCTGCGCTCCTTTTTGATGCCGTCCATCAGGCGGCCTTCCTGCGCTAAGGGATGACTGCGGCGGGTCTCCTTATACCGGGACACCAGCTCGGCATCCGTCGCGTCCAGAAACAGAATCTTGGTGGTGACAAACGACGTGTTGTCCAAGTTGGCCAGCATATCATTGATCTGGTCGTAAAAGGCGTGGCTGCGCAAGTCCACCACCAGCGCAATCTTGGTGATCTTGCCATTTTCCTTCATCAGTTCCCAGAACTTTGGCAACAGCGCCGGGGGCATATTGTCGACGGTGAAGTAACCCAAGTCCTCAAATGATTGCATGGCGACGGTTTTGCCGGCGCCGGACATGCCGGTGATCACCACGAGATCCATCGTGTCTGCCATCCTATCCCTTCTTTCTTTGCCCATTGTAACATGCCGGGCGTGTCATCAACAGCCCTGGCGTTCCCAACTTTTCACGGCACGAAAAAAGCCGCCCCACAGGACGGCCGCATTCTCAAATCTGACGCCGCGCAAAAGCGGTGAGGAGCGCGTTGATTCCAAGAATCAAAAAGGCAGTGGCGAGTAGGACAATCAGTCCGACCGCCGCGACCACCGGCTGCATGATCAGCAGCAAGCTGACCAGCACCGCGAACAGGTCGAGCACCAAGGTCAGGATAAACCAACCGGTCCCAGCATCGCGCATGTGCCCGGCGTTGACCAAGTTGGCGATGCTGTCGACCAAAAACCATATGGCAAACAGGTATGCCAGCGTGATGGCCCCCGACTCAAGGTCAAACAGGAAGACCAGCCCCAGCAGTACGTCGAAAATTCCGGCAATCAAGCTGATCCATGCGAGGCCCCCAGTCAGTGCCCGTAATTTAGAGAAGCTGGCCAGCGTGGCGATGCCGCGAATGATGGCAACCAGCGCGAACAGGAAGGTCAATGTCGCCATCGTCGCGCCTGGGTGATTCACGACCACGATTGCCGCCAGGATCAAAGCGATCCCAGTGAAGAGCTCGCCCCAGTCAAAACCAAAGTGTGTCTGTCTAAACATAATTTGCCACCTCTTGCATTCATCATACCGACTCGGCTTTTAATGCACAAGGAAAACCCGGCGTCAGGCAATCGGCTAGCTTACCACCTGTTTGGCTGCACGCGCTTTGTCCCGCGCTAAGATCGGGCCGAGATACTGCCCGGTATATGAAGCTTTGACCTTGGCCACTTGCTCAGGCGTGCCAGTGGCAATCACCTGACCGCCGCCGTCGCCACCTTCCGGCCCAAGATCGATCAGCCAGTCAGCGGTCTTGATGACGTCGAGGTTGTGCTCGATCACCAGGACCGTGTTGCCTTCATCGACCAGCCGCTGAAGGACATCCAAGAGCTTGCGAATGTCGTCTGTGTGCAGCCCGGTCGTCGGCTCATCCAGAATGTAGAAATTCCGCCCAGTCGAGATCTTTTGCAGCTCAGAGGCCAGCTTCATGCGCTGCGCCTCGCCACCAGACAGCGTCGTGGCGCTTTGACCCATCTGAACATACCCCAAACCAACATCGACGATAGTCTGCAGCTTGCGCGCGATCTTGGGAATTGCCGCAAAAAACTTCACCGCTTCGTCCACGGTCATGTTCAATACGTCGGCAATGCTCTTGCCCTTGTACGTCACTTCAAGTGTTTCAGAGTTGTAGCGCGTCCCGTGGCAGACCTCGCAAGGCACGTACACGTCCGGCAGGAAGTTCATTTCGATCTTGATAATGCCGTCGCCTTTGCAGTGCTCGCAGCGGCCGCCCTTGACGTTGAAGGAGAACCGGCCCTGGGTGTACCCACGCAGCTTCGCCTCATTGGTTTGTGCAAACAAGGCGCGAATATCATTGAAAACGCCAGTGTAAGTCGCCGGGTTGGAACGCGGCGTGCGGCCGATGGGGCTCTGATCGATGTCGACCAGCTTCTCAATATTCTGCCAGCCCAGCACTTTATCGTACTTGCCTGGCTTTTCAGAATTGCGATACAGCTTTTGAGCCAAGGCGCGCTTCAAAATCGAGTTGACCAGCGTTGACTTGCCGGACCCGGATACCCCAGTGACGCCAATGAACTCGCCCAGGGGAAAGTCGACATTGATGTGTTTCAGGTTGTGCTCGGCGGCCCCAACGACTCGGATCACCTTGCCGTTGCCCGGCCGCCGGTGTTCGGGCACAGGGATAAACTTTTTCCCGGCCAGGTACTGACCAGTCAGCGACTTGCTGGAGCGCATCACCTGCTTCGGGGTGCCGGCCGCCATGATGTGGCCGCCGTTATCCCCGGCTCCGGGCCCGACGTCGATCAGGTAATCCGACGCCAGCATGGTGTCCTCGTCGTGTTCGACCACGATGAGGGTGTTGCCCAGATCGCGCATCTTCTTGAGCGAATTGATCAGTCGTGCGTTGTCGCGCTGATGCAGCCCAATTGAAGGCTCATCCAGAATGTAAAGCACGCCAGACAGGTTCGAGCCGATTTGTGTGGCCAGCCGGATGCGCTGTGCCTCGCCGCCGGACAGTGTGCCGGCGGAGCGCGACAGCGTCAGGTAGTCCAGGCCAACGTTCTCTAAGAACGTCAACCGGTCGTTGACCTCCTTCACGATGGGCTGAGCAATCACTTGCTGCGTCGGGGTCAGTTGAATGCTTTGGAAAAATGGCAACGCGTGCTTAATTGACAGGTTCGAGGCGTCGGCAATGTCTTTGCCCGCGACTTTGACTGCCAAAGCTTGCCGGTTCAGCCGCTTGCCGTGGCACACAGGGCAGACCAACGCGGTCATGTACTGGCGCATCTGGTCGGAGCCAAACGGCGAGTTGTTGGCGTGGTAGCGCCGCTCAATGTTCGGCAGCACGCCCTCAAATGGGGCTGTCACATCCCGCACCCCGCCAAAGTCCGAGTCGGCATGAAAATGAAACGGCTTGCCATGGCTGCCGTTGAGCACAATGTCGCGCTGGCGGTCGGTCAGCTTGTTGAACGGCTTATCGATGGGGATCTTAAACGCCTTGCATGCCTGCTCCAACATGGCTGGATAGTACGTGGAGGAAGCCGAATACCAGGCCGCAATAGCGCCTTGCTGAATCGACTTGGTCTGATCCGGCACGACCAGGTCAACGTCAACGGTCAGCTTTTCGCCTAAACCGTCACACTCGGGGCACGCCCCAAACGGTGCGTTGAACGAAAACAGCCGCGGCTCCAACACCCCAATGGTGAACCCGCACAGGGGACAAGCAAAATGCTCGGAGAAGACCAAGGGCTCCCCGCCGATCACATCCACGTTGGCATACCCTTCAGACAGCCGCAGCGCCGCCTCGAACGAATCAAACAGGCGCGAACGATTATCAGCATCCCCGTGCTTGACCACGATCCGGTCGATCACAATATCAATGTCGTGATTCTTGTTTTTGTCCAGTTCTACGTCGGCGTTAGCGTCCATGATCTCACCATCGACGCGCATCCGCACGTAGCCTTCACGCACAATTTTTTCCAGGACCTTCTTGTGTGAGCCCTTTTTGCGCCGGACTACTGGTGACAGAATCTGAATGCGACTCTGGTCTGGGAGCTTCTGCACGCGGTCAACCATCTGCTCAACGCTCTGGCTGGAGATCACGGTCCCGTCATTAGGACAGATTGGCGTGCCGATGCGCGCCCAGAGCAGCCGCAAGTAGTCGTTGATTTCCGTCACCGTGCCAACTGTGGACCGCGGGTTTTTTGAAGTGGTCTTCTGATCAATCGAAATCGCCGGGCTGAGGCCATCAATGGAGTCCACATCCGGCTTGTCCATTTGACCCAAAAACTGCCGGGCATACGCCGAGAGGCTCTCCACATACCGCCGCTGGCCTTCAGCGTACAGCGTGTCAAAAGCCAAACTGGACTTACCAGAGCCGCTCAGGCCCGTCATGACGACCAGTTTATTTTTGGGAATCGTCACGTCAATGTTCTTCAGGTTATGGGCTCTTGCCCCGTGGATCACAATTTTATCGTTCGCCATAAATCCTCACTTTTCTGCTTCCAATTCCAAAATCGTATCACGCAGCGTGGCCGCCTGCTCGAAGTCGAGCTTCTTGGCTGCGGCTTCCATCTGGGTCCGCAGGTTGCCGATCAGCTGCTTGCGGTCGGCCTTGCTCATGTCGTGCAAATCGACTTCCGCAAAGCTGCGGTCCTTGTCCGGATCCGCGTTGCCGCTGGTGTCCACCGCAGAAATCGCGTCCCGAATCGGTTTGACGATGGTCGTTGGGGTGATGTGGTGCTTCTTATTAAACGCCATCTGAATCGTGCGCCGGCGCTTGGTTTCATCGATCGCGCCCTTCATCGAATCCGTCACGGAATCCGCGTACATGATGACCTTCCCGTGCTCGTTGCGACTTGCGCGGCCAATGGTCTGGATCAGCGATCGCTCCGCGCGCAAGAAGCCTTCCTTATCCGCATCCAAGATCGCGATCAAAGACACTTCAGGCACATCGATCCCTTCGCGCAGCAGGTTGATGCCGACCAGCACGTCGTACTTGCCAAGCCGCAGGTCGCGGATAATCTGGGTCCGTTCTAGGGTTTTAATGTCCGAGTGCAGGTAAGCGACCTTGATGCCCTCTTCTTTCAGGTAATCAGTCAGATCCTCGGCCATTTTCTTGGTCAAAGTGGTCACAAAGACGCGCTCGTTGTGCTCGACGCGCTTATTGATTTCCGACGTCAAGTCATCGATTTGGCCCATGATCGGCCGTACTTCGATTTCAGGATCGAGCAGCCCGGTTGGCCGAATGATCTGCTCGGCGATGTCTTCTTTCGGCACGCGGTCCAGTTCGTAAGGGCCAGGGGTCGCGCTGACGTACAGGATCTGGTTGACGTGCTGCTCAAACTCGTTCAGCTTCAGCGGGCGGTTGTCCAGCGCGCTAGGCAGGCGGAATCCATAATCGATCAGCGTCTGTTTGCGGGCGCGGTCACCATTATACATGGCGCGCACCTGCGGCATGGTGACGTGGCTTTCATCGACCATGATCATGAAGTCTTTCGGGAAAAAGTCCAGCAGCGTGTACGGCGGCTCGCCAGCCTTGCGTCCTTCCATGTGGCGCGAGTAGTTCTCAATGCCGTTGGTGTAACCCATCTCCCGCAGCATCTCAATATCATAATTGGTCCGTTGCTCCAGCCGCTGGGCCTCAAGCAGCTTGCCCTGATCCTGCAGCTCCTTCAGCCGCTGGGTCAGTTCCTTAGAAATACTTTCGATTCCTCGTTCCATGGCGTCGTCAGAGGTCATGAAGTGCGTCGCCGGGAAAATGGACACCTGCTCGCGTTCGCCCACGACTTCTCCAGTCAAGGCATCGACCTCGGTGATGCGATCCACTTCATCGCCGAAAAACTCAACGCGGATCGCGTGGTCGTCCCGGCTAGCCGGGAAGATTTCAACGACGTCGCCGCGGACGCGGAACCGCCCCCGCTGAAAATCGATATCATTACGCTCAAACTGAATGTCGACCAGCTGCCGCAGTAGTGTATTGCGGTCAATTTCCATGCCCTTGCGAATCGACAGCACGTGGTCGCGGTACTCCGTTGGCGACCCCAACCCGAAGATGGAGGACACGGAAGCCACGACGATCACATCATTGCGCTCAAGCAAGGCCGCCGTCGCGCTGTGGCGCAACTTATCGATTTCATCGTTGATCGCTGAGTCTTTTTCGATGTACGTGTCAGAACTTGGCACATAGGCTTCCGGCTGATAATAGTCGTAGTAGGAAACAAAGTACTCCACCGCGTTGTGCGGGAAGAACTGCTTAAATTCGCCATAGAGTTGGCCTGCCAGCGTCTTGTTGTGCGACAAAATCAGGGTCGGCTTGTTCAAGTTGGCAATCACATTGCTCATTGTGAAAGTCTTCCCGGTCCCAGTGGCTCCCAGCAGGATCTGCTCTTTTTTGCCGTCTTTAAAGCCCTTGGTCAGCTTGGCGATGGCTTCGGGTTGGTCTCCGGCCGGTGCATAGGGTGAGACCAAATCAAATTTCTTATCCGCGATTCGTGTGATCATCTGATTACCTCCAGTGGCCGACCGCCGCAGTGGGCGATTATCATGGGCCTGGCAACAAAAAAGTCGGAACCGAGATCCCAACTTTTGACTGACACTTATTATACCATAGCGAACAAATATTCGTGCTCGCGTTCTTTACTTTTTTGCCATCACCGAGCGGGTCAACTTCTTCAGCATGTCGCGATCGGCAAACTCCTCGTTCAACATATCCGGCAAGATCTCTTTGAGAAAATACTGGACGCTTGGCCGCGCTTCGAAGCTCATGATAACGCTCAAGCTTTCCGTGTAAATATTGACGAACACGCGCTCAGGGTTGCCCTTTTCGATTTCACCGAAGGACTCGTAAAGCAGATCCACCTTGTCAGAAATGCTGAGGATTTGCCCTTCCAGCGTCTCATCTTTGCCCTCACCCAGTCGGCGGCGGTAGATGTCCTGGTATTCGGCCGGAATCTCGTTTTGAATAAAGTTTTCAGTCATCGATTCTTCAACATCGGCCAGCATCGCGCGCAAGGCTGGCGTGGCGTACTTGACCGGGGTCTTGATGTCACCGATGAACCGCTCCGTGTAATCGTGGTTCAAGGCCTTTTCGTACAACATCTGCCAGTTGACCTGGTTGCCTGCGTGCTCTTCGATGTCGCCCAGCATCTGGGCGATCTCGGCCACCTTGAACGAGTGCGCGGCCACGCTGTGCTCAGCGTACTTGAAGAAACCCGGCGCGCGGCGCAGCGTCTCTAAATTACCTAACCCCTGGATGTACTGATGCATGCCCATGATGCAGCCCCCCTGACGTAAATTTTGAACAGCTTACCACGCCCACCGAAAGGATTCAAGCCTGCTCAGCATCGCGAATCAAAAAGGGCCTCCCGAAGAGGTCCTCATGATGATTACGAATTCTTGAAAGCAGTCAAGGCGTCCTCAAAGGCAGCCAGCTTCTTGTCGGCAACGTCTTTGGAATCGGCGACTGTGCCGACGTAGAACTTGACCTTAGGCTCAGTCCCGGAAGGCCGGATCGCGATCCACGTGCCGTCGGCCAAAATGTACTTCAGCACGTCGGATACGGGCATGGCAATCGGGGTCACCTGACCAGCGGCGTCTGTGGTTTGCTGAAGCTTGTAATCTTCGGTCGAAATCACCTTGACACCGGCAAACTCGGCCGGGCTTTCCTCACGGAACTTGGTCATCAAAGCAGCCATTTCCTTCGGGCCCTCAAGGCCTGGGAAGTCCAAGCCCACGGTCTTTTCGGCAAAGTGACCGTAGCGGTCGTACAGGGCTTGAATGCCATCCCACAGCGTCTTGCCCTGCGACTTGTAATACGCGGCAACTTCCGCGAGCAGCACGGTCGACTGAATCGCATCCTTATCGCGGACAAACGGCTTGATCAAGTAGCCATAGCTCTCCTCAAACCCGAACAGAAACTCATGACTACCGGTTTCCTCGTACTGCTTGATTTGATCGCCGATAAACTTAAAGCCAGTTTCAACGTTGATCATCTCAACGCCATAATCCTTCGCAATGGCTGTTGCCAGCTCTGTCGACACGATTGACTTGACTACCGCGCCGTTGGCCGGCAAAGTGCCCGCCTGCTTGCGTGCCTCCAGAATGTAGTGAAGCAGTAAACTGGCGATTTGATTGCCGGTCAGCAGCTGATAGCTGCTGCCGGTCCACACTGCGGTGCCGAGGCGATCGGCATCCGGATCCGTGGCAATCAGGACATCCGCGTGACTCTTTTTGCCCATTTCAATGGCCAAGTCAAACGTCTGCGGAAATTCTGGGTTGGGGAAGGGCGTGGTTGGGAACTCCGGGTCAGCGGTGGACTGCGGCAACACGAGTTCGAAGTTTTCAAACCCGGCGTTGCGCAGCACCATCTGAGCGGGGATTCGGCCGGTGCCGTTCAACGGCGAGTAAATCAGGCTCATGTCCTTGCCGACGGTCTTGACCAAGTCCGCGTTGATCGTCACGGTGCCAACGGCGCGGTAATAGGCCTCGTCCACGCCTTCGCCGATGATGTGCATCAGGTCCTTCGCCCGCAGTTGATGAACATCCATCACCTTGACCCCGAACAGGTCCGTGACACTCCGGACGTACGCCGTAATCTTGTCGGACTCTTCCGGCGGCATTTGACCGCCATCCGGGCCATAAATCTTGTAGCCGTTGTACTGTTTCGGGTTGTGGCTGGCCGTGATCATGATGCCGGCGTAAGTCTTCAGTTCACGCACCGCAAAAGACAGCTCCGGTGTCGGGCGCAGGCTGTCGAACACAAAGCTTGGAATCTCATGCTCGCCCAGGACCGCCGCGGCCTCAAGGGCAAATTGCTGGCTCATGTAGCGGGAGTCGAACGAAATGGCCACGCCGTGCTGCTTTTGCGCGGTTGACAAGGTGTCCATGAATCGTGCCAGGCCCTCGGTCGCCTGCCGCACCGTGTAAATGTTCATTCGGTTGATCCCGGCCCCAATAATGCCGCGCATCCCCGCCGTGCCAAAACTCATCGGCGCCGTGAAGGCCTCTTCCTGCGTGGTCTCATCCATTGTTTGCAGCTCAGCTTTGAGCGCTGCATCCAGGGTGGGCTCGTTCAGCCACGCCTGGTAGTTTTCCTTATATCCCATGTGATCAGCTCCTGTCTTTTATTCAGGCTGCGATTGACACGCCTATTGTAACCCCGAACCACGAATAAAGCGCGCGCAAACGCCTCCTCACACACTTCGCAGGCCCGGCTTTCCCTCATTTATTATTGCACAGCCAGTTTTTGATGCAATCAGGACGCGGCAACTCTCATCACCGTCCAAGAAAAAACACCGACTGCCAAAAGTGGCGACCGGTGTAGCTTTAATCTAGTTTTGCTCGGCGGAAGGCACAGCGCCCGCCTGTAATTGTGCGTCTTGCAAACTTTGAATGTAATTAAAAGCACTTTGACCGGCCTGGCCGCCTTCACCGACCGCCGTTGCGATTTGGCGCAGGTTCTTAGCCCGAACGTCGCCGATGGCAAAAATGCCAGGGACCTGGGTCTCCATAAGTTCGTTAGTTGGGATCCAGCCCGCGTCATCAAGCACGTCAACGTGCTTGAAACTGTCGGTCAGCGGTTTGATGCCGACGTAGATGAACACACCGGAAGCTGGAAGCACTTTATCTTCGCCAGTTTCCTTGTCGTGATAACGTACGCCAGTGACTTTATTGTCATCGCCCAAGATTTCCTCAGTTTGCGCGTTCCAGACAAAATGCATTTTGGGGTTGGCAAACGCCCGCTGCTGAATGATTTTCTGCGCGCGCAGCTGGTCGCGGCGGTGAATCACCGTCACTTTAGACGCCAGCCCTGCGAGGTATAGCCCTTCTTCAACCGCGGAATCGCCGCCACCGATCACGGCGACCTCCTGGCCCTTGAAAAATGCCCCGTCGCAAACCGCGCAGTATGAAACGCCGCGGCCGCCGTATGCTTCCTCACCAGGCACGCCGAGCTTACGGTGCTCAGCGCCGGTGGCGATGATCACCGCTTTGGCCTGGTACTCGCCTTCATCTGTGACCACGGTCTTGATTTTGCCGTCATCGGTCAAATCGGTGACATTCCCGTACGCATACTCAGCACCAAACTGCGTGGCCCCGTCGTACATCTGTTGGCCGAGTTCTGGCCCCAGAATCGACTTAAAACCAGGATAGTTCTCCACAGCCGCGGTGTTATTCATTTGGCCGCCGTAAATCCCCCGGTCAAGCATGAGCACCGACAGGTTCGCGCGCGACGCATACAGCGCCGCGGTCATCCCGCCGGGGCCAGCACCGATCACGATCACATCATATTGTTTTGCCATGGCAAACACTCCTTCGCCGCATTTTTGCTTACGTTTTGTAAGTCTTTAGTTACTATACCTGCTTTGGCGTGGTTTGTAAAGTCAGCCCAAAGTCAAATTCCGGTTTGCCTTCGCGCGCCATCAGATCTGTAATCACGGTTTTGATTGGAGCACCCTGGTACAGCACTTGATAGATGCCTTCGGAAATCGGCATATCGCAGTCTTGATCCTTGGCCAACTCGTGCACCACCTTCGCAGTGGATACACCTTCGACAACCATGCCCATGTTGGCGAGCACGTCTGAAAGCTTTTTCCCTTGCCCGAGCGCATTGCCGGCGCGCCAGTTGCGACTGTGCACGCTGGTGCAGGTCACGATCAAATCGCCAACCCCAGACAGCCCGATGAAGGTCATCGGATTGGCCCCCATGTGCGTGCCTAATCGAGTAATCTCCGCCAGCCCGCGGGTCATCAGTGCCGCCTTGGTATTGTCGCCATAGCCCAGCCCGTGCAAAGCCCCGGCGCCGATCGCGATGACATTTTTCAGCGCCGCGCCCAGCTCAACGCCAAGGACGTCTGTATTGGTGTACAGCCGGAAATAGTCATTCATGAACAGCTTCTGGACGGCCTGGGCGGCGGCCAGATTCGATGAGGCGACAGTCAGCGTGGTGATGTCCTTGGTGGCCACATCTTCTGCATGACTAGGGCCTGAAATCACCACGGGCCCACGGTATGCCCCGACTGGCAGCACCGCTGCCAGCACCTCGGAGACCCGCAGCTTGGTGCCCAGCTCCAGCCCCTTGGCCGCATGGGCAACGATGGGCTGGCCTTGAAGCAGCGGTTTGACCTTCTCGGCGACGCTGCGGATCGCGTTAGTCGGCACCACAAACAGGATCACGGTCGCCCCGGCCACCGCTTCTGCTAGGTCACTAGTCGCCCGCAGGCCCTCGTGCAGCACGAAATCAGGCAGATAGTGCTGATTATGATGGGTCTCGTTGATTTCCGGGACCTGCTTTTGATCATGGGTCCATAAGGCAACATTCAACCCATTTTCCACCAGCAAATTGGCCAGCACCGTGCCCCAAGAGCCAGCGCCAAGTACCGCAATTTTATCAGTCACAAGATCACTCCTATAAGTTATTCAGCGAAAAACCGTCCATGTACCAAGGGACATCCTTGTGGCGCCGCCAAAGCACCAAGGCCAGCGCGCTGACAAACAGCACCACCGACAACAGCTGCGACACCCGCAGACCCGGCATCAAATAAAGGCTGTCCGTGCGCATACCCTCGACAAAAAAACGCCCGAAGCTGTACCACATGACGTAACTCAGCAGAATTTCGCCTCGCTTGAACCACCCCTTGTGGTGGCGAACCGTCATGATCAGCACAAACCCGATCAAATTCCACATCGACTCGTACAGAAAAGTGGGCTGCCGATAAGCACCGGCGATGTTCATCTGCTGAATGATAAATTCCGGCAGGTGCAGACCTCGCAAGTACGCAAGCGTGGTCTTAGCCCCGAACGCTTCCTGATTCATGAAGTTGCCCCAGCGGCCGATGCTTTGCGCGATCATGACCGTTGGCGCCGCAATGTCGAGCACCAGCCACGCGGGCAGCCACTTGACCCGGCAGTAAATCAGAAACACGATCACGCTGGCAATCAGTGCCCCGTAAATCGCGATACCGCCGTTCCAGATGGCAATAATCTGGCTTGGGTGCGCGCTGTAGTAGGACCACTCAAAGGCCACGTAGTAAAGCCGTGCGCCCACCAGCGCAAATGGCAACGCCCACAGGACGAGGTTGATGATGTGATCTTCCCCGATCCCGCGGGCGTTTGCTTCACGTGTCGCCAGCCAGACGGCCAGCAATACCCCGCAGGCGATGATCACGCCGTACCAGTGGATCTCCAGCCCGCCGAGCTTCAGTGCAATTGGATTTAATGCTGCAACCATACTATCCCTCGCTATCGGTCGAATCTTTGGCGTCTGCCCGATCGGCCTGTTCGTTTGATTTGATCAGGTGATTTAAGTTGTTCTCAAAAGTCTTGGTCGCGTCGTACCCCATCGACTTGGCGCGGAAGTTCATCGCCGCAACTTCAATGATCGACGCCAGATTGCGCCCGACTTTGACCGGAATGGTGATTTTCGGCACGCTCACGTCAAAAATCTGCTGGCTCTGCTCACCGGAGCCCAGCCGATCGAATTGCTTGTCCTTGGTCCAGTTCTCCAGGTGCACGATCAGGTCAATGTTCGCGTGGGACCGCACTGCCCCGGCGCCAAACAGGTTCATCACATCGATGATGCCCAGCCCCCGAATTTCAAGCAGGTGAGCCAAAATGGCTGGCGCCTCGCCGACAATCGTTTGCTCGTCTTTTTGGTACACGTCGACGCGGTCATCAGCAATCAGCCGGTGCCCCCGCTGAATCAACTCCAGCGCGGTCTCAGACTTGCCGACACCGGAATCACCAGTAATCATGACGCCCAGTCCGTACAAGTCGACTAACACGCCGTGCATACTTTGCCGTTCGGCCAGGCGGCTTTCCAGGTAGTCAGTCAGCAGACTGGACAGTCGGGTGGTGGGCAGCTTTGACCCAAGCACCGGCACGTGTGCCGCATCCGCGGCCTCGAGCATCTCTGGCAAAGGCGCAATGCCGCGTGAAACCAAAAACGCTGGTGTGTCTTCGGACGCCATGCGTTTCAGGATCACCAGCCGCTCAGCAGCCGTCATGTTGCGGGCAAAGGCGCTTTCCGTGCGGCCAAACAGCTGGATCCGCTCGTGCGGATAGTAGTTGAAATAGCCCGTCAGTTCAAGCCCCGGTCGGGAAATATCACTCACGACCACCTGACGTTCCGCCAGATAAGGCTCACCGCTGTACACGAGTAAGTTGATGTCTTTGACCAACTGCTTGACTGAGACTTGGTCTGCCATTAGATCCACCCTGCCTTTCATTCATTGCTATCAGTGTATCATCACTGCTCAAAACTTAACAGTGGTGCGGCCATCAGAAAAAGCCAGGCACTCATGCCTGGCTCTCGCTTAGCGATCTCTTCTGGGTTCGCCTAAAGTCGCATTCACGACACTGACAATCAAGGCGAAGATCATTTGACTGCCGAAGCTGAAAAACGAAATGCCTGGCACGAACTGCGTCATCAAGACCACCATCAAAGCGTTCAGCACCAGTAGCGATAGGCCTAGAGTCAGAATCGTCAGCGGCAGTGTCAGCAGCTTCAGTACCGGCTTAAGCAGCCCGTTCAGCAGTCCCAGAATCACTGCTCCTGCCAGCGCAGCCTGCCAGTCGGCCACATACAGCTGATTAGGCAGCAGTTCGGCGTAAACAATGAACACCGCCATGGTCAGCAGCACTTTGCGGATAAACCCCATTAAAAATCACTCCAGTCATCATGATGGGATTCCCGCTGATGGTGTGACTCTTCCTTCACGTGCTCGGCGGGTTTGACCCCCGGCTTGAGGTAAGTTTGCCAGTCGCGGTGATCATGCCGGTCTGGCCGCGGCGCCCGGCCAGGCTGGCGGCGCACCAGCCACCAAATCAGAAGGCCAATCAAAACGGGCCAAATTAAAATGTGGAGCAGTGCGATCCCGACAAATAGGCTAAAACCGATGACGAGCACCAATGCGACACCGACGATGATCAAAATGATGGGTAAGAATAACAGTGGCATTTTGTCACCCCTTTACTTCGTCAAATCGGTATCTTTGAGCTGAATCGTCCCCGTCGACACCGTTGCCTTCAGCGTGCCGACTCCGGTTCCCGGCCGATCGAGCGAAAGCGCCTTGGTTTTGCCGTCGGCTGCCACGCCGGTCATGCGACTCTTGATGCTGCCAAAACGGGTCCGCGCTTCGCCGGCAACGGCGACGCTGGCAGGCACCGCAAGCTTCACGTCCCCATTAACAGAACTGGCCGTCAGCGCCTTGAAGTCACTCACCAAAGTCGTCCGAATCGTCCCGTTGACAGTTTTAAGCTCCAGCGTCTTGGCATCGCCTTTGAACTTGATGTCGCCGTTAACCGCATCGATCACCAGGTCGTGCACTTGACCGTTGATCTTCACGCTCCCGTTGACCCCTTCCGTTTCCAGCATCACTGCGGTCAAACCGGAGAAAGTCAGGTCACCATTGGTGCTCTTGGCAAAGAAGTCTTTGCCGGCCAGATTGTTGACCTTCAGATTGCCGTTGAGCAAACGCAGGGACACGTGATCGTAGTCGCGCTTCGGCACCGTGATGGTCAAATCAGCCTGAATCCGTTTGTTGGGCACTTGGAAAATCAGGTGATCATCCGTTACTTCGACCCGGCTTCGGTCAAGAAAGGCCTGAAGCGGCGATTCGCCAGCCATCTTGCCGTACAGCTTAATGTCCGCTTGGATCGTGATATCCGCGCCCTCGCCTTCAACTAAGGTGACATCACCGTTTGCAAGCTTGACGTCGATGATCGACGCCTGACTGTTCGGGTAGGTGAAGGTGTGGCTGAACTTCTCAGTGGCTAGGCCTGGCACCTTGATGTTGACGTCTTTCCAGTCCACGTTGTCCAAAACGGAACTGACCGTCTTTTTGACCATCGACCCAATTTGATTGGTGGTCACGCTGACGGTCTTGCCAAGGTCATTCAGGGCATCCTTGGTCTGATCCTGCCAGTCATCGGGCAAAATGCCAGCCAAACTCTGCTTGGTCAACACGCGCTTTTGGCGGTGCAACTCGCCCAGCTGCTGGCGAAGCTGTTCCTGTTGGTCGGCAAGCTGGACAAGCTTTTCGCCCAGCTGCTCGTTTTCGCGCTTCAAGCTGCCACGCTCTTCATACTTTTCGGGAGTCAGCGTGTCCAGATCTTCCATTGTGTCGAGCACGATGATCTGTTCCTTATTCGCTGCCACCTTTGCTTGCGTTTTTTTGATCTGGTTGCTTGTTGCGTCCAAATTGCCATTGATTTCGGCAATTTTAGTATTCAGTTTGGTGAGCGCGGAGTCTTCAGCAGGTGCTTTGCGGGCTTCACTCGCTTGCCCTGCTGGCTGCGCCTGTTCGCCCTGCGGCGCGCTTTGCTTCTTGGCCATGTTCTCTAACAGGACCAAGGCTTCTTCGCTCGTGATCACACCTTGTTTAACTAAATCTAGGATCCGTTCACGTTCATTCATGAGATTTACCTCCAGGGTTTCTGACTACTGCTTGTAGTTATAGTATGGTCGGTCCCCATGAAAAATGCATAGGTCCTAAGGTTGATTTTGCCCCCCGTCTCGAGCAGAAGGTGCGGGGGACCAAAAAAAGGCGGTCGCCCGCCTTTAGTCTTTATTTAGAAGCCGTCTTCTTTCGCGTTTGAGTTGAGTTCCAGCAACTTGCCGGTCTTCAGGTACAAGATCCACTCGCAGATATTGGTCACATAATCGCCGATGCGTTCCAAGTAAGAGGACACCAGCATGTAATCCATCGAACCCACAATGGTGTCGGCATCCCGGGTCATCTCATCGATGCAGAGGTAGTAGATCTGACTGGAGAAGTCATTGATGCCATGGTCTTCTTCGGCAATCTGCCGGGCAGCATCGCCGTCCTCTTTGACGTATGCATCAAGGACCTGCTCGACCATTTCCTTGACCGCAGCGGCCATCTGGGCGATGACGCGTTCGATTTCGGGCACTCGAGTCTCACCCTTCACTCGGATCGTAGACTTGGCGATGGACACCGCATGGTCGCCCATCCGCTCCAAGTCCGAGCTTGCCTTCATGATCGTGACGATCATGCGCAGGTCGGACGTCACCGGCTGCTGCAAGGCGATCATTTCAAAGCTGCGTTTTTCCAGGTCGACTTCTCGCTTGTTGATGTGGAAGTCGTTGTCGATCACAGAGTGCGCCAGCGTCTTATCGTGATTGACGAACGCCTTCACCGAATCAAAAATGGCCTCATTGACCATCATGCCCATCTCCGAAAAGCGCGCGTGCAAATCATTGAGCTCATCTGAAAATAGTCGCCGCATGCCGTTTTCCTCCTTGGTCCCGAACTTAGCCGAACCGGCCGCTCAGGTAATCTTCCGTCTCTTTTTGTTTTGGGGTCAGGAACATTTTCTTTGTGTCGTCGAATTCCACCAACCGGCCTTGAAGAAAAAAGGCGGTTTTGTCTGAGATTCGCGAGGCCTGATGCATGTTGTGCGTCACAATGATGATTGTATACTGATCCCGCAGTTCCAGCAGCATATTTTCAATTTGCGTGCTCGAAATCGGGTCAAGCGCCGAGGTGGGCTCATCGAGCAGGATCACTTCCGGTTGCACGGCCAGTACGCGCGCGATGCAGACCCGCTGCTGCTGACCACCTGACAGGGAAAGCGCACTGTCATGGAGCTTATCTTTGACCTCATCCCAGATCGCTGCCTGTTTCAAACTGGTTTCGACCGCCGCGTCCAATGTGGTGCGGTCCTTCACGCCCGCCAGGCGCAGCCCGTACACCACGTTGTCATAAATCGAAAATGGAAACGGGTTGGGCTGTTGGAACACCATCCCCACCCGCTTGCGCAGGGCCACCACGTCGGTGTCCGGCGCGTAGATGTCCTGGTCTTCCAACCGGATATCACCGGTGATTTTGACGCCGGGGATCAAGTCGTTCATCCGGTTGAGGATGCGCAGGTAAGTCGACTTGCCGCAGCCGCTGGGACCGATCATGGCGGTGATTTCGTGTTCGTTAAAGTCTAGATCAATGCCGGTCAGGGCTTCAAAATTGCCGTAGAAGAGGTGAACGTCTTTGCTGGTGATCACTTTGGTTTTCATGAGCTCCCCCTTCCTAGCCGAAGTGGCCGGACACATAATCATCGGTCGCCTGAATTTTCGGCCGCGTAAAGATTTTTCTGGTTTCGTCGTACTCAATCGCGGTACCGGAGTAGAAAAAGGCTGTGTAGTCACTGATGCGGGCCGCCTGCTGCATGTTGTGGGTGACGATGATGATTGTGTAATGGTCCTTCAGCTGAAGCAAGGTGTCCTCCACCGTCGATGTGGAAATCGGATCCAGCGCGCTGGCCGGTTCGTCCAGAAGCAGGATATCCGGCTTCATGGCAATGGCGCGCGCAATGCATAAGCGCTGCTGCTGGCCGCCGGAAAGCGCCAGCCCACTCTGGTTCAGGTCATCTTTGACTTGGTCCCACAAAGCGGCGTCTTTGAGACTCTGCTCAACCAGCTCATCGAGTTTTTCTTTGTTGTGCTCGCCGAAGCGTTTCGGCGCAAAAGTGATGTTGTCATAAATCGACTTGGCAAATGGGTTGGGCCGCTGAAACACCATGCCGATGTGCTTGCGCATCTCGTAGACGTCCACTTGCTTGGAGTTGATGTCAATGTCCCGGTACATGATTTGGCCGGTGACCCGCGCACCTTCGATGGTGTCGTTCATCCGGTTGAGCGACCGCAAAAACGTCGACTTGCCCGAGCCGGACGCGCCAATCAGCGCAGTGATCTTGTAACGCTCAAACGGCAACGACACGCCGTGAATGGCCTCGTGGTCGCCGTAAAACACCTTCAGATCATGCGTGGCCAGCGCAATTTCCTGACCCTCGTCGAACGGCTTGATGAAGGTATCAGTCAATGAATAATTTTGCATGCGGCACCCTCCTCGCCATTATTCGGCGGTCATTTTTTTGTAGAGTCGCTGGCCCAAGAACCGGGCTAGGACGTTGAACAGCAGCACGGCGAGAATCAGCACCGCACTGGCGCCGGCGGATACCGCCGCCGCATCAGGCTGAATGCCCTCGGAGTTGATTTTCCAGATATGCACGGCTAAGGTTTCGGCCGGCCGGAAAATATTCAGCGGGCTGGCAATGTTCAAAGGATTCCAGTCGGTAAAATCCAGCGCCGGGGCACTTTGCCCGGCGGTGTAGATCAACGCCGCAGCCTCGCCAAAGACGCGGCCGGCGCCCAGAATCATCCCGGTGATAATACCGGGAAGTGCTTCCGGGATGACCACGTGAATCACGGTTTCCCAGCGCGAAAGCCCCAGCGCTAGACCAGCCTCCCGCTGGGCAAAATCGACCTGCCGCAGCGAATCTTCAATATTCCGCGTCAAAAGCGGCAGGTTAAACATGGTCAGCGCCAGCGCCCCGGACAAAATCGAGAAGCCAAAATGAAATTGCAGCACAAAGACCAGAAAGCCGAACAGGCCAACGACCACCGATGGCAGCGAGCTCAGAATTTCGATTGCGGTCCGGATGATGTCTGTCAACCGGTTAGCCTTGGCGTACTCCGCCAGGTAAATCCCGGCCCCAAGTGAAATGGGCACTGAAATCAGCATGGCCAGCAGCAGCAGATAAAACGAATTGAACAGCTGGATGCCGATCCCGCCGCCAGCCTCGAAAGCCTTGGCCGGACTGGTAAGAAAATGCCAGGAAACATGCGGTAGGCCCTGAACCAAAATATACCCCAGCAGGCTCGCCAGGATCAAAACGATGAGCACGGCAATCGTGTACAAAATACCCGTCGCCAGCCGGTCTTTTTGTTTCGCGTTCATCGCTTCATCTCCCCTTTCTTACCGATCCAGCGGATCACGAGGTTGAAGGCCAAGGACATCAGCAGAAGCAGAAGCGCCAGGGACCACAGCGCGTTATTTTCCAGCGATCCCATGACAGTATTCCCAATGCCTGAAGTCAAAACGGACGTCAACGTCGACGCCGGGCTGATCAGGTTGTGCGGCAGCAGGGCGGCGTTGCCGATCACCATTTGCACTGCCAGCGCCTCGCCAAAGGCCCGCGCCATCCCAAACACGACCCCGGTCAAGATGCCGGGCATGGCCGCGCGGAGCACCACACGACTGATGGTTTGCCAGCGCGTGCCGCCCAGCGCCAGGCTCGCCTCCCGGTAGTACCGCGGCACGGCGTTCAAGGCGTCCACGGTCATGGATGTCACCGTTGGCAGAATCATGACGAACAGGACAAAGGTCCCGGCCAAGATCCCAAAGCCGGTGCCGCCAAAAACGTGGCGAATCGCCGGCACGACGACTGACAGCCCGATGAACCCGTAAACGACACTGGGAATACCCACCAGCAGTTCGATTACCGGCTGCAAAATCTTCTTACCCATTTTAGGCGAAATCTCGGTCATAAAAATCGCCGCACCCACCGCAAACGGCGTCGCGACCACCGCCGACAGAAAAGTCACCCCAAACGAGCCAACAATCATGGGCAGTGCCCCGACCTGGGGGTTGCCGTGAGCGTCATTGACCGCTGGCGACCACACACTTTTGCTCAGAAATGACCACAAGTTGACCTTGTTGTCGAAGAACGTTGCTAGGCCTCTGGACGCCACAAAGAAGAAGATGGCGGCGACCACGATCACAATCAAACTGATGCAAAACAGACTGATCAGCTTCCCCCGCTGCTCGAGCTTAGCAGAGCGGGAGCGCTTGAGCATTGCGGCTTTAATTGGATCCATTGGACTTTTCCCCCTGCTTATCGATCACGTTCCCCTTGGCATCCCGCGTGACCTTCATCGCGGTGATCGGGATATACCCCATTTTGCTAACGAGTCGTTGCTGCGTCTTGGCGCTTTGAATGTAGGCCAAAAACTGCTTGGTCAACCCGTGCGGCTGGCCCTTGGTGTACATATGCTCGTACGACCAGATTGGCCAGTCGTTCGTGGTGACGTTCTGGTCCGTCGGCTTGACCCCGCTCAGTGCCAGCGCACGCACCGAACTATCCACGTATGAAAACGCGACGTACGACACCGCCCCTGGCGTGCTAGCCACAATCGAGCGCACCATCCCTGTCGAGTCCTGCTCCTGCGCCGGCATCGGCTGCCGGTCGCCCAGCACCCACCGTTCAAACGTCGCACGCGTCCCTGAGCCTTGTGCCCGGTTGACGACGACCACCGGCAAGTCCTTGCCGCCGACCTGTTTCCAGTTCGTGATCTCACCCGTGAACAACCGGCGCAGTTGGACCACGGTCAGATTTTTGACCCCGACTGCTTTGTTGGCAATCGGCGTGATGCCCACGACCGCGACTCTGTGGTCCACTAGTTTTTTGGCGTTGATCCCGGCCTTCTCCTCGGCGAACAGATCCGAGTTTCCGATTTCAACGGCCCCTTGTTGAATCTGCGACAGGCCGGTCCCGGTCCCGCCGCCTTGGACGTTGATGAACACACCGACGTGATCGGTTTGGTATTGCTCAGCCGCTGCTTCAACCAGTGGCTGCAGCGCGCTGGACCCGACCGCGGTAATGGACTCACCGCTGCTTTGGCTCGTCCCACAGCCAGCGAGTGCGAGCAGCCCGGCTAAGGCGAGAAATAAAAGATGACGTTTCTTCATGTTCACCCCTCCACGACCGTCTTCGGCCAAGTGCAGTGTTTTCAGCGTCAATACATAACAAGACGAGTGTATCAATCACATGTAAATTGTTGCCTCATCCTTTGTAAAAGCTGGGTAAATCAGTCAACGGGAGGGTGACCGTGAACGTCGAGCCCACGCCCAGCTGACTATTCAGCGTCACGTCCCCGCCGAGCTGAAGTACCATATCGTGGACGATGGCCAAGCCGAGGCCGGTGCCGCCATTATGCCGACTGCGGGCCTTGTCGACCCGGTAGAAGCGTTCAAATATCCGCTCCTGGTCATTTTCTGCGATGCCGATCCCCGTATCCTGCACGCTGAGCTTCAGATTTTTCTCGTCGGCTTTAGCTGTCACCGTAACGACGCCGTCCTTGCGATTATAAAACACAGCGTTGTTTAGCAGGTTCCTGACCACTTGAGAAAATTTCGCCGGCACCGTGGTGATGGCCAAATCGTCCGGCACATCGGCGTTGATGGTCAGCTGCTTTTCTGCGATCGGCTGCTTCAGGCTCTGCAGGGCGTCTGTGACCAGCGCCTGCACATTCACCGGCTTGGCCTGGACTTGGCCGGAATCCGGGCGCGAGAGCGTTAAGATGTCCGTAATTAGCTGCGTCAGCCGTGAGCTTTCATCGTAGATAATGTGCAGAAACTGATCCAGCGTCTGCGGATCGTCTTTAGCCCCCGCGAGCAAGGTCTCGGCAAACCCGCTGATCGCCGTCACTGGCGTTTTCAGCTCATGCGACACATTGCCAACAAAATCCAGCTGCATCTGCTCGACCTGCCGCAAGTAGGTCACATCATACAAGATGACCAGCACCTGCAGGTCACTGGTTCCCCGGTTCAGTGCGATCACGCTGGCGTCGACCGACTTTTGCGTGTTCAGCATGGTCAGTTCCTTGTGGTGCGTCTTCTGATTGCGATAGGTGTGTTCAATCATCCTGGCCAAGCGATAAGTTTTGATATCGTCAAAATAATCATGCTTGGCCTCCAGTATCGGGTGACCAACCAGCGCCGCCATGGCCGAGTTAGCGAGCAGGACCTGGCGGTTTGCGTCCAACAGCATCACGCCCAGCGGCAAGTGATCAATGAGGCGGCCAAACGTGGCCTGCCGGATCTCCGCTTTCGACCGCAGATCTTCCGTGGCGGCGTGCAGCGATTCGATTTGCTTGCCCATGGCCAGAAACGGTGAATCCGGGGTCAAAATAATCGACTCCGGCACCCCGCCGGCCTCAATGCGGGCCAGGTTGCCAGTCATTTTATCTAGATGACCGACCCAGTACCGGTGGCGGCGCTGCATCAGCATTAGCAATGCCGCCAGCCCGAAAATGGCCACCACAATCATGCCCCAAGCGACAGTCGGGGCGGCCTCAAACAAAGTCGCGCGCCGCTGCCAAACGCCGACAAACTGATTGTTGCGGCGACCCACGTAAACTTGTTCCGGCTGACCAGCCACACTCATCGTCGTGGTGTGGCCCATGATTGTTCGCTGCTGGTCCACCAGCTTCGTCAACAGCTTTGCACGCGTCCCTGTGGTCTTGCCGTCGAGCACGGTAAAGGTGACGTGGTTATCCGCTGCCAGTCGCTTAGTTGCGACGGTTCCTTGATAATCGCTGAACGTTTGGTAAAGCGAAGCGAGATGGGCGCCTTGCTGGGCGTACAACACACGGTTGATCGCCATCCACAAGGCAAAAAAGCCTGCGATAGCGAGTATGCTAACCCAGGCAATGCGCCGAACATGCTTACTCATGAGGCGCCTCCATCTGATAACCAAATCCGCGCACCGTCTTGATGTAATCTGGATGCTTTGGATCGCGTTCGATCTTATCCCGCAAGTGGCTGACCTGAATGTCCACCATCCGCGTCGCGGCCGGGTACTCAAACCCCCACACGCCGTTCAGCAGCGCATCGCGTGACAGCACCTTACCCACACGCTTGGCAAAATAAACCAGCAGCTCGAATTCTTTGGGAGTGAGCTGCAGGCGCACCCCGGCCTTGCTAGCGCGATAATTCTCGGGATCAATCATCAGCTGACCGACCACCAGCGCCTGGGCCGGCGGTTTCGGGCCGCTTTGCCGCGGGGTGTCGATACGCCGCTCAATCGCCTTGATGCGGGCAATAATCTCGCGTGGGGAAAATGGCTTTGTGACATAGTCATCAGCCCCAAGTTCCAGACCCACGATTTTATCCGTTTCACTGTCCTTGGCCGTCAAGATCATGATCGGCGTCTCCAGGTTAGCAGCCCGCAACTTTTTGGTCACCTCAAGGCCGTCTAAACCTGGCAGCATCAAGTCCAAAATGATGAAATCAAAATGCTGCTGAAGCGCGAGACTCAGGGCGGTATCCCCATCCTCTGCGGTGGTCACATCGTAGTGCTCTTTTTCCAAGTTGTACTGAAGCAGGGTAACAATTGCTGGTTCATCATCGACGACAAGAATTCTCTTCATGCTTGTTCCTCCGCAAATGTGATCATTCCCAGTTCGTGTGGCGCCCCGTTAAAAATGGCCGTTTCGGTCAGCCTGATGGCCCCGTCAAGACGCATCACCTTTAGCCGGCAGTAGGTGGGCGACGTTTGCAAGGCCGCATACAATTCATCCTCGGTGTGAACCGGCAGATGATTGCAGGTCAGGACAATATCGCCGGCGGCCAGGCCCATTTTGCTGGCTGGCGTATCCGGCTGAACGGCAACGAGCCGCACGCCGGCACTGGTTTGTGAAATCAGACCGGTCCCACGCCGAGTCGCCGCCCAGTTGGCCAGGCCCAAGATGACGCCCAACGCGGCTAAGGTGAACACCGCCATCTGACCGGCCGCTGGGCGCCAGTAAACAAGCGCGGCAACAACCAGCGCGACCAGCCCGGCGCCTAGGTATTGCCAGGACCAGGCGTCGGTCGCGTGCGTGGGCAGCTGCTTTTTGGTGGTCAGCGCTGCGCCGATCACCAAGGGCAAACCCACAAGCGCGAAGTGCACCGAGCCAATTCCCAGCTGCGGCCACCAGCCAAACGCGGGCAGCCAGTCGCCGGCCACCGGCAGCACGAGTGGGAGCCAGTACCACTGCCGGCGACTATACGTGGCAATGCGGGCACCACGCTTGCCTGGGCGCAGCTTTGGGACATCCACAGCCGGATTCATGAAGCGCAGAAGCAACGCGTTAACCAGCCAGAGGCCAGCGAGCAGCGCGGCATACCCGGCCGCCCAGCCGGCTGGCTTGGCAAGCGGGCCAAGCCACGGCGGCAGCAGAATCACCAGCCCGGCCAGCGCCACGAACCATGGCGCAAAACCGAGTCCGGCCAGCAGCAGTGCGACCACGTTAAGCACAATCAAGGCCAGCAGCACCGGGTGCGGAAGCATTGCCCCGAGCAAAACCAAGGCCACGCTAAGGACCAGTCCGCCAGCAATACCGCCAAGCAAGCCGGCCCACCAATTCGTCCAGAGACGGTCAATGCTGGTGCCAAACACCGCTCGCTCCTGACGAAACCGGTGGCTGCGCCAAAACAAGGCGACCAGCAGTCCCACCAGGGTGACCGGGCTTAAAAATAATGTAACCAGCAATTGTCCCATACGCACCTTCCTCACTATTCATCGTAAGTATAGCATGTATTTTCACTGCGCCAAACGCCCACGCCAGCAAAAAACCGCCTCGCCTCTAGGCGAAACGGTTGCAAGCAAATCAATCAGTCAGGCTTTCAGGTAACGACGCATGGAAACGACCGACCCGAGCGCCCCGATGATGATCCCAATCAGGGCCATCCCCAGGTCCAGCCAAAGCAGAAATGGCATGTTCGGGTACAGGGAAAAGCCGTTAACCGCCTCGGTGAAGTGGGCATTTTGCGCCACCAGGCCGTAGCCAAAGTCGACCAGCAGCATCGGCAGCAAGGAGCCAAACAATCCAGTCCAGGCCCCTTCAAGCAGGAACGGCCAGCGAATGTACGCGTTTGTCGCACCCACTAAGCGCATGATCTTGATCTCGTCACGCCGCGACAAAATCGTGATGCGAATCGTGTTGGAAATCAGGAACACCGCCACGAACAGCAGCAGTATCATGAAGAACGCGCCCCACCGCTGAATCGTCGAAACTGTCCGGAACAGCTTTTTGGCCGTGTTCCCGCCGTATGTGGCCTCCGAGACATGCTTCATTTTCTCTGCGCGCCGGGCAACATTGATCGTATCTTTGGCAGAGTCAGTATCGACCATGAAGATATTGTTCAGTGGATTCTGATCGCCGCGGAACATCGCCCACTGTGAGCCGTAACTACCAACGATGGAATTGAGTTCTTGACCGGCAGAGCGGTAGGTGACTTTCTTGACCTTAGCTAAGCCCTTCAGTTCCTGCTCCAAGTGATCCTGTTGCTTCTTGGTGGTGCCTTTTTGGATGTATACGCGAACCCGCACATCATTTTCGACCTGTGTGGAAACGCGGTTAACGTTCAGCAGCAGGGCAAGGAAGATTCCGACCAACAGCAGCGTGACCGTCACGGCAGAAATTGCCGCCACCGACATCCAGCCGTTGCGTTTCAGACTCTTGAGGGAGTCCTTGACGTGACGCAATAAAATATTAGTTTTCATCGCTGTAGCTGCCCCCTTGCTCGTCGCGAACCAGCCTGCCGCCGGCGATTTCCAGCAGGCGATGCGGCCGTTCATTGACGATCTCGCGGTTGTGAGTCGCCATGATGACAGTGGTGCCTTCCGAGTTGATTTTTTCCAAAATATCCATGATGCCTTCCGAGGTGTCCGGATCCAGGTTCCCGGTTGGCTCATCGGCGATCACCACGTCAGGCGCGTTGACAATCGCGCGGGCGATGGACACCCGCTGCTGTTCCCCACCGGAGAGCTCGTTAGGGAAGCGCCGGATTTTTTGCTCCAGGCCGACCATTTTCAGCACATGCAGGACCCTTGGCTTAATGTCGGCCTCTTTGGTCTCAACCACTTGCATGGCATAGGCGACATTTTCGTACACCGTCAACCGCGGCAGCAGTTTAAAGTCCTGAAACACAATGCCGATGCCACGCCGAAAATAAGGCACTTCCTTGGGCGCCATTTTAGCCAGGTCGTACTTGCCGACCTGAATGGTGCCGCTAGTCGGCTTCAATTCATGGTAAAGCATCTTGATGACAGTCGACTTACCGGCACCACTGGGCCCAATCACGTAAAGAAATTCCCCCGGGTCGACGGTCAAACTCAAATCCTTGATCGCGATGACGCCGTTGTCGTACTGCTTCATCACGTTTTTCATCTGAATCATGACTTCGCTCCTTTATTTGAACACTATCGCTGAGTATAGCAAAGCAATACGTCAGACTGATTGCAGCCAGATTACATTTCGTTACGCCGGGTTGGCATTGGCGAGCTCCCACTGCAGATAAGCGTAAATGAACGGATTGAGCGCGCCGTCCATCACGGCCTGGCCGTTGCTGGTCGAATAATTCGTGCGGTGATCCTTGACCATGGTGTAAGGGTGAAAGACATACGAGCGAATCTGTGACCCAAATGCCACATCCATCTGCTGGCCCTTGATGGCCGCAGCCTGCTCTGCCTTTTTCTCCTGCTCACGCTGATAAAGCTTGGCCTTCAGCATGGCCATCGCGGTGGCCTTGTTCTGGAACTGACTGCGCTGAGCCTGGCTGGACGTCACAATGCCCGTTGGAATGTGAATCAGTCGGACCGCACTGGAGGTCTTGTTAATGTGCTGACCACCGGCCCCGCTGGAGCGGAAGACCTCCATCTTGATGTCTTCCGGCCGCAGGTCCACGTCGATGGTGTCATCCAACTCAGGCATGACGTCGACCGAGGCAAAACTCGTGTGACGGCGGCCGGCCGCGTCAAACGGGGAGATGCGCACCAGCCGGTGCACCCCTTTTTCCGACCGCAACATGCCGTACGCATTCTCCCCGTTAATGAGCAGCGTGACACTTTTAATACCCGCTTCGTCGCCGGCTTGATAATCGGCTACTTCAACTGCGTAGCCGTTCTGATCAGCCCACCGCTCGTACATGCGCGTCAACATGGACCCCCAGTCCTGCGCTTCCGTGCCGCCGGCGCCGGGGTGAATTTCAATGATCGCGTTGTTGTGATCGTACTTACCGTTGAGGAGCAGCGCCATTTCGTAGGTGCTGAGCTTGTCCTGCAAGGCCGCCATATCGCGTTCAAGCTCCTGTTGCAGCTCCTTGTCCGGCTCTTCTTGAAGCAGTTCAAACGCCACTTCAAGGTCGTCAAGCTTGCTCTGCAAAGCAATGAAGTTATCGTGCTTGACCTTAAGTTGATTATTCTGGTCGATCAGCTTTTGCGCGTTTTCTTGATCGTCCCAAAAGCCCGGCTCGGCCATGCGACCTTCATTTTCAGCGATGCGTTCGTTCAAGGCATCGAGGTCAAAGCGACCCCCTAAAGTGATTTATTTTGGCTCGCATGTCTGCGAGGGTGGTGCGAATCTCTGCGATTTCCATCGTGTCGTTCCTTTCTCAATAACCGATTTCGCCAAAAACGCCAAGGCAACGGGAGTGCTGCCCTGGCGTCATAATCAGCGACGAATATTTTGTCGGATCTGCGCCTTCATGAAGAGCCGGGTGACCCCGTCGTCCATGTTCGCGATCATTTCCTCAAACATCCGGTACGCTTCTTCTTGGTACTCGACCAACGGGTTCATCTGCCCGTAGCCGCGCAGCCCAACACTTTGCCGAAGCTGATCCAAGGCATCGATGTGCTCGGTCCACAGACTGTCGACCACGCGCAAGATCACGACTTTTTCAAACTCCAGCATCTGAGCCTTATCGCCCAACTGGTTCAACTTGCTGGTGTAATTATCTTCAGCCAGCTGTTCAAGCGTCCTGATGATCTCGTCGCTTGACCGCTTGGCGAGCGCACTCTTCTTGAAGTCCTCATCCGTGACCATGTTAGTCGTCACGTAGTCGTAAATCTTGTCGAGTTCCCACTCCTGCTTTTCACCTTGGGTGTGAGCTTGGACCATGCGTGTGATGCAACGATCGATCATCGCCATCAGCACTGGCTTCAGTGTCTCCTCTTCGTTGATCACCTGCTGGCGCTGCTTATAAATGACCTCACGCTGTTCGCGCATCACGTCATCGTACTGAAGGGTGTTCTTACGGGTATCGTAGTTGTTCCCTTCAACGCGCTTTTGCGCCGATTCAACGGAGCGCGAGATCATCCGGCTGCGAATCACCTGCTCGTCGTCGTCCAACTTGAAGCGGTCGAGCATCTGCTTGATTCGCTCTGAGCCGAAGCGCTTCATCAAGTCGTCCTCAAGCGACAGGTAAAACTGGGTGGCACCAGGATCACCTTGACGCCCGGAACGGCCACGCAGCTGGTTATCGATCCGGCGGCTTTCGTGCCGCTCGGTCCCGATGACCGCAAGCCCGCCGACCGCCGTGACCCCGGGACCCAGTTTGATATCGGTCCCGCGCCCGGCCATGTTCGTCGCAATCGTGACCGCGCCGCGCTGGCCCGCGTTCATGATGATTTCGGCTTCCTTGGCATGGTTCTTCGCGTTCAGCACGCTGTGGGGAATCCCTTCCTCGTCCAGCAGTTTGGACAGCCGTTCGGAAGACTCGATTGCGACCGTGCCGACCAGAATCGGTTGCCCTTTGGCGTGGCGTGCTTTGATGTCCCGCGTCACGGCCTTAAACTTGGCATCTAGGGTCGGGTACAAAATATCCGGAGAATCAACGCGAATGACCGGCTTGTTGGTCGGAATCGAAATGACTTCCATGTTGTAGATTTCCCGGAATTCTTCCTCTTCCGTCTTCGCCGTCCCGGTCATGCCGGCCAGTTTATTGTACATCCGGAAGAAGTTCTGATAGGTAATCGTGGCCATGGTGGCATTTTCGTCCTGGATCTCGACGCCTTCCTTGGCTTCGATCGCTTGGTGCAGGCCGTCGGAGAAGCGCCGCCCTTCCATCGCGCGGCCAGTGAACTGGTCAACGATCAGCACTTCGCCTTCCTGCACCATGTAGTCGATATCTTTGAGCATGATGTAGTTGGCCCGCAGCGCCTGATCCAAATGGTGCGTCAGGGCGGTGTTTTCGGTGTCGTAAAGGTTCTTGAGGCCAAAAATCTTCTCCGCCTTGCGGATCCCGTTTTCGGTCAACGCCACGGTCTTGGTCGGCCAGTCGATCTTGTAGTCGTCCTCTTCCTTGAGGGTCTTTACGAACCGGTCGGCGCGAATGTACAGCCCAGTCGACTTTTCCGCCCCACCGGAGATGATCAGCGGCGTCCGGGCTTCATCGATCAGAATTGAGTCCACTTCATCGACGATCGCGTAGTTGAGTGGCCGCTGAGCCATCTGCTGCTTGTAGACAACCATGTTGTCACGCAAATAGTCGAACCCGAGTTCACTGTTCGTCGAATAGGTGATATCCGCGTTGTAAGCCGCCTGTTTCTCCTCGGAGGAGAGGTCATGGGTGTTCAGCCCCACGGTCAGGCCCAGCCAATTGTAGAGCTCGCCCATTTCGGTCGCGTCACGACCGGACAGGTATTCATTGACGGTGACGACATGGACCCCTTTGCCAGCTAACGCGTTCAGGTAGACGGGCATGGTCGCGGTCAGGGTTTTCCCTTCACCAGTTTTCATTTCGGCAATGTTGCCTTCGTGAAGCGTGATGCCGCCGATGATCTGCACCCGAAACGGGAACAGGCCGAGCACGCGCTTAGCACCTTCGCGGGCAGTCGCAAAGGCCTCAGGCAAGATGTCATCGAGGGTTTCCCCCTTCATGAGCCGATCTTTCAGTTCAGGCGTTTTTGCTTTCAGGTCCTCATCGCTCAGCGCAGCATACTCGTCCTCGTAGGCCATCACCTGATCGGCAATTTTACCGAGACGGTTCACTTCGCGCTTGTCGCTTTCGACCCAAGACTTTAATACGTTTGGCATTCAGTAATCCTCTCCTGTCATCCAACTTTGCATACTGCTGACAGTATCTAAATCATTTTATCATTGTTCTCAGGTCTTTACACGCCTAGCGCAAAAAAACCGCAGATCAGGCGATCTGCGGTTGCTGAAGAAGGCGTTTTACTCGTCAGTTTCGATCAGGCCATAGCGGCCATCACGGCGCTTGTACACGATGCTGGTCCCGTTCGTATCAGCATCCTCGAAAATGAAGAAGTTATGCCCCAACATGTCCATCTGCAAAATGGCCTCTTGGGAATCCATCGGCTTCAACGACACCCGCTTGGTCCGGACCACCGTCAATTCATCTTCGTTGTCATCGGTACTGGTTGGTGCAGGTGTGCCCTCAGGCGCCACATCAATTGGCGCAAAGCCCTTTTCGCGCGACTTGCGGTTGATCTTGGTCTTATATTTCCGGACCTGACGCTCCAGCTTATCAGTGACCAAATCGACACTGGCATAAAGATCAGGGCTGGTTTCCTCGGCCCGCAGAGTCAGGTAAGACAATGGGATGGTCACTTCGACCTTGGCGGTTTTATCCTGATAAACCTTCAAGTTGACATGCGCGATGGCCTCGACTGAACTTTCGAAGAACTTGTTCAGCTTGCTGATCCGCTTCTCAACATAACTGCGAATGGCATCAGTGACTTCGATGTTTTCGCCACGAACGTTGTATGTGAGCATAAAACTTCTCCCCTTTCATCCGTGCAAACTCGTTGCACACAGGCAAATTGGCTCTGATAAAGCCCTTTCACCCTTCGTCTTTATTATATCGAACTGAAAGCGGTGAAACAAATATTTATCTGATCAGCGACCGACTGATCACCTCACCTTCAAAACCGGCCGCTCGCAGCGCCGCCTTGGCGTGGTACAGGGTCCGCCCGGTGGTGTATAGATCGTCAAGCAGCACGATGTGGGGCGGCACCTTGGCGGGTAAATGAGCGGTAAAACTTTGCCCGGTGAGCAGTCGCTCTGCCCGCGTCTTCTGCGCCTGAGGGACTGGGGTGTCGGCCTTGGTCAGCCACAGCGCCAGCGGCAGATGACCAAACAATCCCAGCACTGGATCAAATCCGCGCCTTGCATAGTGCCCTCGCTCGCTTGGAATCGGCACCAGGGCCTGGTTTTCGCCAACTACTTGGAGCACATCAGCGAATGCGCCATGCAGATGGTAATCACCCAGGCCTTTGTACTGCTGAATAAAAGCCTTCATCGGTGCGGTGTAACGAAACCACGCCCGGTGATTAAGCAGCTGCTCTCCCTGTGCCTTCCAGCGCTGGCAGTCCTGGCAAAGGCTGGGGGAATCGGCGCGACCGCAACCGGGACAGACAGTCTGCTGATCGATCTGATCAAAGCGGGCAAAGCAGGGCCGGCACAATTGAGCCGGTCGCAGCGGCCGCGCATCAAGCAGGCCAGAGAGCCCCGGATCATCTCGCAGGGGCTGATGGCACAATAGGCAGTTCATGGTCTGCGCCTGTTCATCATCGTGATTTCATGCCGCGCTGCCAGCATGTTCAACGTGATGTGCCGGCCCACAAACCACACCGGATCATCCGGGCTGGCCTGGCTGCGGCCTGCGCGCCCAGCCATCTGGATCAGCCCACTGGCACTGAACTGCCGGTCGTCTGCGGCCAGCACCAGCACCGCGCAGTGCGGAATCGTCACCCCTCGCTCCAAAATCGTCGTGGTGAGCAGGACCGCCACCACGCCATCGCGAAACTGTTGAACTTTTACTACCCGTTCCGGATCTTCGGCGTGGACCGTCTGCACCGTGTACCCGGCTTGGCCCAAGGCTTGCGCAAGCGGCAACAACCAATCAATGCGCGGCACAAACAGCATGCACTGACGGCCTGTGAGTTGTGCCAGCAAGCGCAAAACGGTGTTGGGAGCCCGTTTTGGCACCCCTTTAAGCGTGGCGACAAGCAGGTGCGGCACTGGCAGCGGAAAGCCATGAAAGCGCCGCACCAAAAAGCTGACACCGATGGTGCCAGCGCGTGCCGCCTGCTTTAACGCCCGCGGCGGGGTCGCACTGAGGTACACGGTCGGGCCGCGGTTGGCATGAGCCACGGCGGCAGCCAGCATGGGCGTTTGACTATACGGAAACGCGTCCACCTCATCGACGATCACCAGGTCAAAATGCTGATAATACCGCAGCAGCTGGTGGGTGGTCGCCACCACCAGAGGGGCAGGTGCCACTGGCCAAGGCGCGCCGCCGTATTGCACCGCGACGGGGGTCTCGGCAAAGGCGGCTTGAAGCCGTGGAGCCAGCTCAAGCACAACATCGATCCGCGGTGTTGCGACGGCCACCCGGTGATGTTCGGCAAGCTCATGCGCAATGAGCGGAAACAGCATCTCCGTTTTGCCCGCCCCTGTCACCGCCCACAACAGATGATCGCGGCCTGCCGCAACCGACGCCACTGCGGCCTGCGCGGCAGCGCTTTGGGCCGGTGTGAGCGAACCTGCCCAGGTCAACGTGCCGCCTTCACCAGGTCCGCTTGGGAACCGAAACAGTCGCGTCGTGCTGGTGACCCGGCCAAGGCCGATGCATGCTCGGCAATACGTGCGCCCATCCGGCAGCTGGTGGTGCGTGCGCTGACCGCAGCGCTGGCAAACCCCATCAACAATGCCGAAGACGACCTCAGCCTGTGCTAAACTGGACGCAGCGATGCCAGCGTCTGCGACTTCTTCATCAATCAGTTGCATCCCACTTGGAATCATTGCTTTCACCTCAAAAGGAGATTACGCCATGACAGCCGATTATCACACGTTGACTCGCGCCGCGGAGGCGGAGCAGGTGATCAAAAAATCTCGCTTCATCTGTGCGGTGGCGCCGATCAAAAGCGAAAAAGACGCGCAGGCCTTCATCACCGCCGTGGCTAAGGCGCATCCTAAGGCCAACCATCACGTCCCCGTCTACCTGCTGGGGGACGATGACCACATCCAGCGGGCCAACGACGCTGGCGAGCCCGCCGGTACCGCAGGGGTGCCAATGCTGCGCACGCTTCAGGAAATGGGGCTTCACGATGTGGTCGCCGTGACCACCCGGTACTTCGGCGGCATCAAACTGGGGGCCGGTGGGCTGATTCGAGCGTACGCCGGCAGCGTCACCGCGGCAGTCAAGCAGGCCGGCATCAGCCGGCGGCAAATGATGCGTGCGCTGACCCTCAGCATGCCTTACGCCCAGCTCGACCGCGTGACTCACTGGCTGGGCGAACAAAGCCTCACCATCACCGCCACGGACTATCGGGAACAAGTCACCGTGAGCGTCGCGGTGCCTGCAGCCCAGGCAGAACTAGTCAGCCGCGACCTTGTTAATTTGACGGCAGGCCAGGTGGTCCCTGAGCTCGGTACCCTCAGCCCCCGACTGATCCCAATGCCACAATAAAACCCCAGACAATGTTGAAATTGTCTGGGGTTTTCTCACTTTTCAGCGTCGTCGTCAGGCGCCTTGGTTTGCGGATTAATGATCTCCGTTTGCGTCTGGATTGGACTGTTTTTCACGCGGTCAACGGCTTTTAGCCGCATGGCCTTGGCATTCATGATTTGGTGCTTGGAAAAAGCCACAGTGCGCGGCACGCTGATGAACAGCGGCACGGTTTCTTCCACGACATTGGCAAATTCTAGACCGTACCAGTTGGCCGGGCTTGTGGTGATGTTTTGCAGCCACAGACGTCCGCCAATCAGTCTGCGCTGCCAGCCGGGGATGTTCTCCGTCGTCAGCAGGTTCTGTGCTTGTTCGCGGATGATGACAAACTTGAAGTCCCCCACGTTGCGGTTCTTGACGGTCGTATACTTCGGCGTCTGCGGGTCGATGACCTTGGCGTTCAGCAAATCGTTAATGATCTTGCGGATGTAGACATTCACGTGTTGTGACATCCGGAAGCCCAGGTAAATCTGCACTGAGATCACGTTGCGGGTATGCAGCATATCGACGGTGTAACGCATTTCGACCGGCTTATCCGTTTCGTTGACGGTGACAAACCAGTAGACTTTGGCACGTTTGGGCCGCTTATCCAAGATTGAGTACAGCGTCGAACGCTTCAACCGGTATCCCTGCTTGACCTTTGTCATGTAAACCAGGTTTGTCGTGTAGGTTGGAATTGTCTCATCCGCTGACAACTCAGTCAGCTGGTCGACGTAATCCGTCAGGACGACGTACTCACTTTCGTCCTGGTAATGCTCTCGAATCTTATTGCCGAAGTACCAAACGACCATCATGGCCAAAATTAGCAGCATGATGAACAGCGTGATGTACCCGCCATGAAGAAACTTGACCATGCTGGCCACCAGAAAGACAAATTCAATCATCCCAAAGAACCCGGCCACCAGCGCCGCATACAAGCGGCGAATCTTCATGGACAGGAACTCGAACAGCAGCACGGTGGTCATCAGCATGGTGATGGTGATGGCAAGCCCGTATGCCGCCTCCATCGCTTTAGAGGTGCGGAAGAACCACACGACGCTCAAGGTGACTAGGCACAGAAACCAGTTCACAAACGCGATGTAAATCTGACTGCGCTCAGTAGAGGGGTGCTTGATCGCCATGCGAGGCAAAAACTTCAGCCCAACGGCTTCATGAACCAGCGTGTAAGAGCCGGTGATCAAGGCCTGGGAAGCAATGATTGCCGCCATCGTGGCCAGTACGATGGCAAACGGCCGCAGCCCGGTGTTCAGCATCGTGTAAAACGGGTTCAGGGTCGCCATCCCGGCGAATGCAGGATCTTGATAGTGGCCAATCAGCCAAGCGCCTTGCCCAAAGTAGTTCAGCATCAAGCAGACATAGACAAATGGCCAGGTCGCGTAGATATTGTATTTACCCACGTGCCCCATGTCTGAGTAAAGTGCCTCAGCCCCGGTCGTGGCCAGGAAAATGCTCCCAAGCAGGAAAATACCGACTTTATTCGCTGGTGAAAACAAGATTCGCACCGCATAAACCGGATTCAGGGCCTTGATGATCTCCAGGTGCCCCGTCATGTGAGTCAGCCCTGCAATGCCCAGAAACAGGAACCAAATCAGCATGATGGGCCCAAAAGCATTGCCTAACTTGGCGGTGCCAAAGCGCTGGATCATAAATAAGGTCAGCAAAACGACGCTGGTGATGACCAAAACAACCAGCTGCGAGTTGCTGAAGACGAAACTGCCAAAGCGCTGATTTTTCAGGCCTTCAAGGGCGGTGGTGACCGTGACCGCCGGCGTCAAGGTGCCGTCGGCCAGCAGGGCCGCGCCGCCAATCAAGGCAGGAATGGCCAACCAAGCGCCGCGCCGGCGCACCAGTGCGTAAAGCGCAAAGATCCCACCTTCACCGTTGTTATCAGCCTGCATCGCCAGCACAACATATTTAATGGTGGTGAGAATCATCAAGGTCCAAAAAATTAACGACACTGACCCGATAATGTAATCCGGCGTCAGCGCACCCACTGAGCCCGCGTCCGCAATGATCGCGTTCATGACGTACAGTGGGGAGGTCCCGATGTCGCCGTAAACGATCCCCAGCGTGATCAGCATGCCGACCAGTGACGCTTTTTTCTTCCGTGTCATTATTCTCTCCTTAGCAGCGACGAACTGCCCGCCGCGTCTTAAGTGACTGTACGAAATGATAATCCATTTCAGGGGGCAGCGTCAACTGAGACCCAATGGCGTCAAAAAAGCGGCCGCCATCGGGGGATGACGAGCCGCTTTTGAAATCCGGTCACTTGGCGTACTCAACGGTGCGCTTTTCCCGAATCACGGTCACCTTAATGTGACCAGGATATTCAAGTTCTTTCTCAATGCGGTTGCGAATCTCGCGAGCCAAAACCACCGACTGCTCATCAGTTAGCTTATCCGGCTGAACGATCACGCGAACCTCACGGCCGGCCTGAATCGCATACGACTGCGCCACGCCGTCGAACGAGTTAGCAATGGCTTCGAGCTTTTCCAGCCGGTGAAGGTAATTCTCCAGCGATTCGGAGCGAGCCCCGGGCCGCGCCGCCGAAATCGCGTCAGCTGCGGCAACTAACACCGCGATGACCGAAGTCGGCGCAACGTCGCCATGATGCGAGGCAATCGTGTTGATCACCACTTCTGGTTCTTTGTACTTTGTGGCCAACTCAACGCCGATCTCAACGTGAGACCCGCCCACTTCACGGTCTTGAGCCTTACCAATATCATGTAATAATCCTGCGCGTCTCGCTAAGTTGACATCTTCGCCGAGTTCTGCCGCCATGATTCCAGCCAGCTTGGCCACCTGAATCGAGTGATCCAGGACGTTCTGCCCGTAGCTGGTCCGGAAGTGCAAGCGGCCCAAGATCTTGATCAAGTCGGGGTGCATATTATGAATCCCGACATCAAAAATTGCCTGTTCCCCGATTTCACGAATGCGTTGATCCATTTCCTTGCGCGCCTTGTCGACCATTTCTTCAATGCGGGCAGGATGAATACGACCGTCCTGAATCAGTTTTTCAAGCGCCATCCGGGCGATTTCACGCCGAATCGGGTCAAACCCTGACAACACCACCGCTTCCGGTGTGTCATCGATGATCAAGTCGATCCCTGTCAGTGTTTCCAAAGTCCGGATATTGCGACCCTCACGGCCGATGATTCGACCCTTCATATCGTCGTTCGGCAGGGTAACTGTCGTGACCGTCGTTTCGGCGACCACATCAGAGGCACTGCGCTGGATGGCATCGGCGATGAGCGACTTGGCCGTGCGGTCAGCCGTCTCCTTCGCCTCATCTTCACTTTCTTTGATCAATGTGGCACGTTCATGCGCCAGTTCAGCCTTGGTTTCAGTGAGGACCTGGTCTTTCGCCTGTGCTTTGGTGAGACCGGCGATGCGTTCCAGCTCCTGCTGTTGTTTCAAAATAGTGGCGGTAATGTCTTCTTTTTTGGCATCCAATTGCTGCTGCCGGGCGTTTAATTCGCTCTCGCGCGCCGTCAGACTCTTTTCCTTTTGGTCAAGCGTATCATCACGGCGATCCAGCGCCTCTTCACGCTGCAAGACGCGATGTTCCGATTGCTGGACCTCACTGCGCCGATCCTTGAGTTCGGCCTCCACCTGAGTCTGGTACTGGTGGGCCTTTTCCCGCGCCGAAACAATTTTCTCTTTCTTGAGCGTTTCGGCTTCTTTCTTCGCGCTCTCAATGATTCCAGCAGCACTGTCATGTGCTTGATCCAAAGTCCGCTCATGGCTTCGTTTCTGAAGCCAGTTGCCAATCAACAATCCGAGCACCAAAGCGATGACGGCGAGGATCACTGAGAGCAAAATTCCTGAGCTCATCTTTTCACCTCCGCATCATCAAATGGTTTCACGATGCTATTAATATTTACAATTTGACACAATGTTGATTGTAGCGGTTAGGGTCTGTGGTGTCAACTTGATGAAAGCGCGTCAACCCTACGCAAAAGCGGGTTTGCCAACGTGGCAGACCCGCTTCAAAAAAGGTTTAACCGGTGATTTAGCCTTGTTTTTCAGCCGCTTGCAGAAAACGTAAGAGCGTGAATAAACCGGCTTTGACCGCGCGCCCGCGCACTGCGGCCCGACTGCCCGGGAAATGATGCAGCGTCGCGACGGCCGACTGACCTTTGGCGGCCAGCCCAATCCATACCGTCCCCGCCTCGATGCCGTCGCTCGGCCCGGGGCCGGCAACCCCGGTGAAGCTGATTGCGACATCAGCTGCGGCCTGCTTGAGCGCCCCCTCCGCCATCGCTTTAGCGGTTTGCTCGCTGACAGCACCGGCCTGGTCGATCGCGGCCTGATCCAGCTGCAGGAACTTGGCCTTGGTGCGGTTGGAATAGGTGACAAAGCCGCCTTTGAACCATGCCGAAACCCCGGGAATGTCGGCCAGCGCTGCTTGAAAGGCCCCTGCGGTTAAGCTCTCCGCCGCCGTGACCTCAACCTTCTCGCGGGCCAGTGCGCGGACCACCTCAGCGGCCAAACTGTTATTATCGCCGTAACCGTAGAAGAACTCGCCCAGCCGCGCCTGCACCGCGCGTTCAAGCGGATCCAGCAGCGCCGTGGCGGCCTGCTCTGATTTGGCCTTGGCGGTCAGCCGCAGCGTCACCTCGTACGGCTTAATATAGGTGGCCAACGTCGGGTTGGTCTGCGCGGCGATGAGGTCCGCCAGCTCAGTCACCACCTGCGACTCACCAATGCCAAAGAAGCGCAGCACCCGCGACACCATCACTTCACCTTGGCCTTGCCTTTTCAGCAGCAGGGGCACCAGGGCGTTTAACACCATCGGCTCAAACTCACGCGGCGGCCCAGGCAGCAGCACGTAGGTCCGCCCTTGCTGTTCCAGCACGGCGCCAACAGCTAGGCCAACGGCGTTTGTCAGTACCGTTGCTCCGGCCGGATACATGGCTTGCAGGCGATTGTTGGCAGTCATTTCGTGGTGCTGCTGCTTGGCGTAGGCCTTGAGCTTGGCCATCGCCGGCGCGTCTTCGACCAGCGCCACACCGAGGTGCTTGGCCAGTGTCTGCTTGGACAAGTCATCGGGTGTCGGCCCCAGCCCGCCCAAGACAAAAATCATGTCCGCACGGCTTTCGGCAAGCGCGATTGCCGCCTCCAACCGCTCGGGATTGTCGCCAACGACTTGCTGATTAAGGCTGTCGATACCCAGCTCGCTGAGCTGCTTGGCCAAAAACGCCCCATTCGTGTTGGTGATTTGGCCCAGCAGCATCTCCGTTCCGACTGCGATCAATTCTGCGTTCATGACATTGGTCCTTTCTGTCCATACAGACAACAAAACCCGCAGTAAGCTGCGGGCTGCGAGTTATTTACCAAAAGAGTCGGCGAAGACCCCACGATTCTTGTAAAAGTATTCGATTCCTGAGTACAAGGTGAAGAGCACCGCGAGGTAAAACAGAATTTCACCCAAGGGAAAGCTCAGCCCGAAGTTATTTAGAAACAGGCAGATGATGGCCAAGTCCTGGGTGACGGTCTTGATCTTACCCGGCCAAGCCGCGGCCAGCACCTCGCCTTCGTTGGACAGCAGTAATCTCAGTCCCGTTACAGCAAGCTCCCGCCACAGAATGACTGCAGTGCCCCAGGCAGGCACGACGCCAGCTGCCGTGAGAAAGATGAAGGCGGTCATCACCAGCAGTTTGTCCGCCAGCGGATCAGCAAATTTACCGAAATTCGTCACCAAGTGGCGGGCCCGAGCGATTTTACCATCGGCCAAGTCGGTGAGGGTCGCCGCGATAAAAATGATAGTGGCAACTAGGTACGACCAAGAGAGCTGGCTCGCGCCAACGGCAAAACTGCCCGCCGGCCAGCCCATGACCAGCAAGATCGTAAAGACCGGGATCAGGATGATCCTAAGCATCGTTAATTTGTTTGGTAAATTCACTGCACGTTCCCACTTTCTGACGAACTGCTTGACGCGGCCGTGAAGGTCACCGTCCGCACGACACTGGTTGTGGTCGTGCCCAAGTCAACCTTTTTGTCGTTCAACGAGATGGTCGTTTTCGGCATATTGCCGGAGTTGACAGCAAAACTGGTCGTGCCGTCTGGCAAGTCTACCGTGTGCTCACTACCCGGCTGAACCGTCCCCTGCCAGGTCACCGCATTGTTGACGTAGACGGCGACCCAGGCTGCGGCATCAGTAGCCGCAACTTTGATGGTGTTACCACTGGCCGGCAGATTAGTGACCGTGGCCGTCTGTCTTGTCGTGGAGACGTCAGCCACCGCAATCTTCAGGCTGCCGTTCTTCTTGCTTGATTTTTTCGTCTTTTTACTGCTTGCCTTTGCCTTACTGGACGTCGAGCTGGCCTTTTGGCTGCTGGACGCCTTCTTACTGCTTGAAGCCTTTTTGCTACTCGAGACCGACACGTTGTCGTTGGTCGGAATCGTCTCTTTCGGCTGGGTGCTAGAGTAATGCCACATCACCAGGTAGGCCCCCACCACGATCACAATCGCGAGTGCCGCAATGGCAATGGGCCAGGCGTGCTGACGCAGCTTATTGACTGGTGAGTTTTCAGCAGTCCGCTCGCTGCGGGTCCGATTTTCAACTGATTGTTCCACATACTCCTGAGGCTGTGTGTCAGGAATGTCTTGCTGAAATTGCGTTAGTAGCGCGTCGGCATCGAGGCCAACCGTCTCTGCATACTGCTTGATAAATGCCCGGACGTAGAAATCGCCTGGAAGCGCGTCAAAATTGCCTTCTTCGATCGCAATCAAATAACGCTTTTGGATCTTGGTGATCTGCTGAAGGTCGTCAAGGGTATAGCCCTTTTCAATTCTGGCGGTACGCAGTTTTTGCCCAATTTCGTCCATTTGTTTTCTTCACCCGCTAGTTTATTATTGACTGTTTTCAGTATAGCATGAATAAACTGCTACATGAATTAAGAAATAGTTGCGTTGCTAACGCAGCCAACCGCCCGTCACATATAGTGTCTGGCCGGTGAGATAGGCCGCTTCTTGGCTGCATAAACTGGCCACATAGTAGCTGATATCTGCAGGCGCCGCAAACCGGCCCGCCGGAATCTCCGCTTGCACGGCGGCAAGCGCAGGCGCATCAAACATTTTGTTCATCTTGGTGGCAACGGCCCCAGGCGCCACCACGTTGACGGTGATGCCAAGGCTCGCGACCTCTTTGGCGTAAGCCCGCACGAAGGCGGACTGTGCCCCCTTCACTGTGCTGTATGCCACTTCCATGGCGGAGCCTGACCCACCGTAAACCGAGCCGATAAAAATGATCCGGCCATGACCTGAAACTGACAATTTAGCCTGGAGCTTAGTTAGCAAAACCATCGGCGTCAGTAAATGCACCTGCATCAAGGTGGTCAGTTCGGGCACAGCCGTCTCCTGAAACAGGTGATAGTAAGTCATCCCCGCCGCGAAAATCACGGCGTCGACACTGAACAGTTGATCCGTCAGCTGGTCAAGATGCATTTCATCGGTCAAATCGTACTGCACTTTCAGAAAATCTTGTTTGGGATAAGCCGCGGTCAGCTTGGCCACCAACGCGGCCACTGGGGCCTCGTGCTGATCGTAGTGGAGATACAGCGACCACCCCTGCGCCGCCAGCCGCTTGGCACAAGCGCCGCCGATGTCGCCACTGGCCCCGACAATTAAAGCAAAACTCATGCTTGCGCCTCCGGACGGACGTGGAAGACGGAAACGGCGTCCACATCGAAAAAGCTGGCGGCGACTTGTTTGACGTCTCTAAGCGTCAAGGACTTTAAGGTCTCGACCACTTCGAACGCGTTTGACTCGTTGAAGCTCTGAGACGACAGCTGGTTGGCCGTTTGCTCGAGGGAGTTCAGGGACATGTAATACTTGCCCAAGGCGGCCTGGAGGATTCGCTGAAAGCGTGCCTCAGTGAGGGCGGGCTGATCCGCACCGCGGGCGATCACTGAAGCGACCGCATCGGAGAATGCGGACGGATCGTCGGCATCCCCGGTGATCGTCGCGTAATTGAACGTCCGCCCGGCGATGTAATCCGCCGCGAAGGAGTCGTCCACCAGCCCGTCGTCGTACCACTTTTGATAAAGCGGCGAAGAGTCCCCAAAAATCATCTCCAGCAGCACCTCAATGGCCAGCTTATACTTGGTGCCCTCAAGATCCCCCGGCGCATCGATCTGGCCCTTGATGCCGACTGCACTTTTTGGCCGGATCACTGGCAAATCAGCCGCCCGGTATGGCAAAATCGTGCTGAGGTCGCCGTCGAAGCCGACGCCGCGCACGATTGGCGTGGCCGGTGCAAAGGTCTTGGCCGCCTGGTTCTCGGCAATGTGCGCGAGGACGTGCTCAGGGTCAAAGTTGCCCACCAGTGTCAGTGTCATGTTGCTTGGCTGATAAAAGGTGCGATAGGCCTGATATAGCCGCTCCGGGGTGATCTGAGCAATCGAGGCGATGGTCCCGGTCACGTCTCTGGCCACCGGATGATTCGGGTACAAGTTTCCCAAGATCCCGTAGTACAACAACCAGCCGGGATCATCTTGGTACATCTGGATTTCCTGGCCAATAATGCCGCGCTCTTTGGCCACCGTTTGGTCGGAGAAATATGGCGCCTGAACAAAATCCAGCAGCGTCGTCAGGTTCTCAGTCAGCTGAGTCGACGTCGAGAACAAGTATGCGGTGCTGGTCGCGCCGGTAAACGCGTTAGCTGAGGCGCCGGTTTGCCCGAACAAATCAAAGGCGTCGTGATCCTCCTTCTCAAACAGCTTGTGCTCAAGAAAATGGGCGATGCCTTCTGGGTCCTCGACCATTTCGGTGGCACCGGCTGGCTGGTAGCGCACATCAATGCCCCCGTAATCGACCGCAAACAGGGCGTAACTTTGATGATACGCTGGCCGCGGGACAAGCAGCACGCGCAGCCCATTGGCCAGCGTCTCCGTCACCAAGGTTTCTTGGACGGCCGGATACTCGGTTTGATTCAATGCCATTAGTTGGCCTCCTGTTCGTCCAAAAAGTACACGGCTTGCAACTTCATTGCCGCGGCCGCAGCCATCACTTCCTGTTTAGTGACAGCAGTGATCGCTGCGGCATAAGCCGCATAGCCAGGCTGGTGGGTGGGCACCAGCGCGTGAAGCAGTTCCTGACGAGCCAAAAACTGGGGGGAATCATAAGCAGCCTGGCGGGCATTAAGCAAGCCCTCTTTGATGTGTGCAAGCAGTTCAGCCGAAAACGCGCCGTCTGCCACTTTGGCCAACTGATCTGCAATCAGCTGCTGCACCTGGTCGCGGTTCACAGCATCGATCCCGGTTTGCACCATGCTGAACTGGCGAAATGGCTCAAACATCGAACTGGCATAATAAGCCAGACTCGCCTTTTCCCGCACATTGGTAAACAGCAGTGAAAGCGGCGAACCGCCGAACAATTCGTTTGCGACCACATTGGCGTAGAATTGGCGGCCGTAGAGGTCACTCGGCGTGGTGTAGGCTAAATTGAGCTTGGCCTGGTTAACGTGGGCCGAGACGGTTTCTTGCCGCACCGGCGCGTCAGGCTGGCGATAAATCAGCGCAAAGGCGGGCTCAGGCCGTGCGGCAAAGCCTAACTGCTTAGCAAGTGGGACCACCTGCTCTTCGGTCACATCACCGAGCACCACAATTTCAATTTGGTCGTGACTTAGCATATCCTGATATACCGCCATCAGCCGCGCCTGAGTGACGGCTGTCAGCTGCCTTAGGGTCCCAAAACTCGGCGTGGCCTGCGCATCGTTGCCCTGGAAGTACAAACGCTGCGTCGCCAAACTTGCCTGCAGCTGCCGATCCTCGTCCATGCTGCCCAAATAGGCCGCCAGGTTTTTTTGCTCCCGGTCAAAGACTTCGGGATCAAACTGATTGCCAACCAGTTTCGGCTTTAACAGCACCTCGTGAAGCAAGTCAAAGCCCTGCGCCAACAGCGGTACCTGCGCGAGCTTGTCGGCCATCAGGTTCAAGGTGGCAGTGACGCGGTGGACTGCGCCGGTTTTAGCCACACCGATTCCAAAGCTGGCCCCGAACATTGTTTCAAGCGCGGCGGATAAGTCGGACTGGGTCGGATACTTGGCGGAACTGGTTTCCAGTACAGAAGTCAGCAGCGTCCGTGCCGCAAAATCCTGCGCCTTGGCTGGCGCGATGAAATGAATCGCCACGCGGGTGGTTTTAAACTGATTGGTCGACAGGACGTTCAAAAAAACACCAGTAGCTAATTGAATTCGCATAAAAACTCCTTAACTCTCCCCTTTTGGCTGATCCGGTTGGATAAAGACCTTCCGCGGCTTGCTGCCTTCGCTCGGGCCAACGACCTGGTTGGCCTCAAGGTCGTCGATCAACCGCGCAGCCCGGTTGTAGCCGATGCGAAAGCGCCGCTGCAGCAGTGACGTTGACGCAGTGTGCTGCTGGATCACAAACGCCTTGGCCTCATCGTACAACTCGTCTTCCGAATCCCCGGCGGCGGCCGCTTCCGGCTCGTCGCTTGGCGTCATGTCCTCAACATACTCCGGTGCCACCTTATCGGTGATCGACTTGACCACCGCTTCAACGTCTTCTGAAGAAATGTAGGCGCCCTGAATCCGCAGCGGCTTGGCCGCATCAATTGGGGCAAACAACATGTCCCCGCGCCCAAGCAGCTTCTCGGCCCCGTTCATGTCCAAAATCGTCCGAGAATCGACGCCGGACGAAACCGCAAAGGCGATGCGCGACGGGAAGTTGGCCTTGATCAGGCCGGTGATCACGTCGACACTTGGCCGCTGCGTCGCGATGATCACATGGATCCCCGCCGCCCGGGCCATCTGGCCCAGCCGCACCAGTGCGGTTTCGACCTCAGTTCCTGCGACCATCATCAAGTCAGACAATTCGTCCACGATCACGACAATCAGCGGCAGCGGCGGCAAATCAGGATCGTCGGCGGTCTTCGCCTTTTGATTGTACTCGCCAATATTGCGCACCCCAGCGGCCGCGAAGCGCTCATACCGGTTCTCCATTTCCTTGACCACTTTATTCAAGGCCGACGGCGCCTTTTTGGCCTCGGTCACAACCGGCGTAAGCAGGTGCGGCACGCCGTCGTAAACGGACAGTTCCACCTTTTTCGGATCGATCAGCATCAAGCGGACCTGGTCCGGCTTGGTCGTCATTAGGATGCTCGTGATGATCACGTTGATCATCACCGATTTCCCTGAGCCGGTTGCCCCGGCGATCAGAAGATGCGGCATCTTGGTCAGGTCGAACGTCTTGACTCGCCCGTCCACGTCCTTGCCCAGGGGAATGACCAGCGGTTTTCCAGGATGCGCTGGCGTTTTCTCCAGCACTTCTCGGAATCCGACCGTGGCCACCTGTTGGTTGGGCACTTCAATGCCGATCAGCGACTTGCCAGGGATTGGGGCCTCGATGCGAATATCCTTCGCCGCGAGCGCCAGCGCCAGATCATCAGACAGGTTCGTGATTTTGGACACTTTCACCCCAGTCGCCGGCTGAATCTCGTACTGTGTGATGCTCGGCCCCAGCGTCGCCTGTTTGACCGTCACGTCAACGCCAAAAGAGCGCAAGGTCTCACTGAGTTTGACTGAGTTCTTCCGAATCTTGGCCGTCTCCGCCGATTGGTCGGTCGCCGGAATCGGCGTCAGCAGGCTCATCGGCGGCATCACGTAATCACCGCTGGCGCCAGTGCTGGTGTCGAGGGGCTGCTCTGCATCTGAAGCCGCCTGTTTATCCTCGGCCAAAAGCTCAGTCTGGGTGGCTTCTGAGTGCGGCACGTTGATTTTAATCTCTTCCTGCCGCTGTGCCACTGGCTTGGGGAGATCTTTACCGGCCGCAGGTTCAGTCTCCGCCACAGAAGGGGCCACAGTACTTCTGACCACAGGCTGATCGGCTGGCGTCTCCGCAGGCTTTGGGGCCCCGCGCTTTGCTGCGCGCTCCTGGTGGCTTTGGTCAAACTGGTTGCGCAACCCGGCAATCGCCTCGCCGAGCTTGGCGGCAAGCCAGTGACCGGCCGCAAATACCTGTGCTGGTTTGACGCCTGCCAGGGCCGCCACCCCGATCACGATGATCAGCCAGAATAAAATCATGGCCCCGATTTCGGCTAGCAGCGGCGCGAAGAGGTTCAACAGTCCCGCACCCAGCAGGCCCCCGCCGACGCGCGACGTCGTGGCTTGCAGGGCAAAGTCGCCCTGAAGCAGCCGCCAGGTCGCCAGGAAAAAGTGGGCGTGCACACTCTGTGCCGCCATCGCGCTGCCCGACAGCACCCCTAAGGCGCCCAGACCAATAAGGCCTCCGCCCCAGCCTAGGCGGGCGGTGGGCCGCAGCGCTTTGCCAGAGACAATCAGCCATGCCCCGTACACCGCGACTATCGCTGCGCCAAGCAGATAGGCATCCCCAATCACCAATCGGAAGCAGTTGGCAAGGAAGGTCCCAATGATGCCGAGTCTGAAGAAGGCCAACGCCGCCACAACAAATAACCCGCAGCCAACCCAGTTTAAGGTGTGGTCAACTTTGCGAGTGCGGGGTTTACGTTTGGTTGTTGGTTTTCGCTTGCTGGTTGTCCGCCGCTGCGCCATGAATTGCCTCCTTCGAATCTACGCTTCATTATACACGAGGCTTTCACGAATAGAAAAAACCATGTTAACGCCAAGCGCTACTTCAGCTTGTCATGGGGGTAGACGTGGCTGCGCTCCAGGCCTGCAAAGCTTTGCTGGCGCAGCGCCTCATAGATGACGAGTGCGGCACAGTTGGACAGGTTCAGGGCCCGCACTTTGTCGGTCATGGGGATCCGCACGGCCTTTTCCGGGTTGGCACGCATGAACGGTTCAGGCAGGCCGGTCGTCTCTTTGCCAAACATGAAGTAGTGATCCACACTGGTGTCACTGTAATCGACATCCGAATAGGTCTGCTCAGCGAACTTGGAGACGAGGTACAAATACTGGGGGTCCTTTACGGTCGCCATGAACGCCTCAAGCGAGTCATGGTAAACAATCTTGACTGATGCCCAGTAGTCGAGGCCGGCGCGTTTGAGGTGCTTGTCGTCCACGGCAAAGCCCAGCGGCTTGATCAGGTCCAGCACGCTGTCGGTCGCGGCCGCCGTGCGCGCTATGTTGCCGGTGTTGGCTGGGATCAGCGGTTGATAAAGCACAATGTGATTCGTCATGTCACTTACCTCCACAAAAAAACGCACCACCTCGGTGACTGCACGGCGAGACGGTACGTTAGTTAAGTTTTTCATCGCTAACTTTTATCAATTTCCCAAAAGCAAGCCCTGATAAAAGCCAGAAATAAAAATGCTTAAGAGTAATTTAACACCGATGCCCCACCGGTGCAAGCCCTCTCCAAATATTTAGCGCTTTCAAGATACTTCCCTTAGCGTTTTCTCATCTGAGTTTTGCCTCAAGCAACAGGACGTCGACATGGATGCTGGCCGGCGGAGCCGCCGCCATCGCCGTCCGCTTAGCCGGGTCGGCCTGCCAGGTCAGAGGCGTCATCTTCATGACGTCTTCAAATTGGCTGGGCGAGACCGGGAAATCATAGGTCAACGGCGTTTGGGTCGCGCCTGGATACGCCGCCAGGAACCGGTCGAGGACGGCCTGGTTGCTGTACGCCGCCTTGGCGGTGCCGGCGTACAGCCCCTGCCGGAGCTCGCGCAAGTAACCCGCGGCTGGAATGACCTTGAACAGCCGGCCCTCAGGCCGCAGCACGCGATCGAATTCCTGATACGCGCCTGGCGAGAACAAGTCGACCACCGCCGAAAAGCTGCCCGGCAGAAACGGCAGGCGAGCCAGATCCGCCACGCAAAACACCGCGCTGGTCGAAAGGCGGCCGGCCAGCGCAATGGCTGGCGCGGAGATGTCAAAGCCCACCGCCTGCGCACCGCTTTCAGCCAGCCTGGCCGTCGGGGTGCCTTCTCCGCAGCCGACGTCAAGCACCGTGTCTCCGGCGCCCAACTGGCTTTGAATCGCGGCCACAAATGGCGCGAAGAACCCGGCCTGAAGCACGCGCCGCCGCGCCTCAAGCATCGGCGTGTCGTACTCCGTTGCGCTGGGCTTGGCCAGAAAATTCACGGTCCCTTTTTTAGCCAAATCATAACGGTGCCCATTTGCGCACAGCAGACTGGTCTGACTGACCGTCAGTGCTTCACCACACACTGGACAGGCAAACACACCCAGTTTTGCCATCGCCTGCGCTTTTTCCTCGATTTTTCGCATCACGCATCCCTTTCCCGCGAACTCTCACAGCTTTATAGTACACTTAAGAAAAAGGTCTGCGGAGGTCATCATGCTTTCAGTCTACAAATTTGATGATACAAAAGGTGGCTTGAAGCCACAAGCCAAAATCGAACCAGGGGTCTGGATCAACGTCACCGACCCCAGCCAGGACGAGCTGACCACGCTGGAAAAGAAAACGCGGGTCCCTGAGGACTTCCTGCTTTACGGCTTAGACCCTGACGAGGGCGCACGTTACGAATACGACGAGGACGTCGATGTGCACCTGCTGATTTTTGACATGCCCGTGGCCACCTTGGACCCGAAAAAGCGCGTCACCTATAAAACTGTTCCGCTCGCGATCATCCTGACGCCCTCCGCCCTGATCACGATCGACACGCAGCACCAGCCGCTCTTAGCCTTGTTCGCCGAAAACAAAGTGACCGGCTTTGACCCGCGGCGCAAAACTCAGGCCGCACTGCTGATGATGTACCGGGCCACGGCCGCGTATCTCACCTACCTGCGCGATATCAACAAGGCCCGCGAAAGCCTTGAGGCCAAGCTGCAATCCAGCCTGCGCAACGAAGAACTTTACGGGCTCATGGGCATTCAGCGCGGCTTGGTCTATTTCATGATGAGTCTGCGGACCGACCGCAACGTGCTGCAGCAATTGGAACGCACCAATCCCTTGCGATTGGACGACGACGGCGCCGACCTGCTGGACGACATCCTCATTGAAAACCAGCAGGGCATCGAAATGGCTCAGATCTCCAATTCAATTATCAGCGAGACCACGGACACTTATTCCAATATCATCAACAACAACATGAACGGGGTCATGAAATTTCTGACGTCCTACTCGATCATCCTGACCATCCCCACGCTGGTCTTCTCCTTTTATGGGATGAATATGGATCTGCCTTGGGCCGGCATGCATATCTCATGGATCATCACAATCATCATCTCCCTGATCATCTCGGTGCTCATCGGCTTGCAGTTCTGGAAGAACCGATATTTTTGACAGCTGACCCTCGCCGCGGCGAGGGTATTCTTTTGCTCCTCAGCTGAATTGTTCGATACGTTACGAACAATAAAATGTTATTGACAGAAATAATTTGACATTTCCGAACACTTACCGTATATTAGCGCGTGGTGTGGCAAAGGTCACACGAGTTCTCGAGGCGTGAAAGGACGATAAGCATGGAAATTTTTGATTACGAAGACATTCAGCTGATCCCAAACAAATGCGTGGTGCGGTCCCGCAAGGAAGTGGACACTAGCGTTGAATTTGGCGGCCACACATTCAAACTACCAGTGGTGCCGGCCAACATGCAGACCATCATCGATGCGCCACTGGCGAAGTGGCTGGCTGCCAATGGGTACTTCTACGTCATGCACCGCTTCAACCCGGAAACGCGGGCGCAATTTGTCGCTGACATGCACGACGCCGGCCTCTTCGCGTCGATTTCCGTCGGTGTGAAAGACGAGGAGTTTTCCTTCATCAAAGAACTCGCCGGCGCGCAACTGGTACCTGAGTACATCACCATTGACATCGCCCATGGCCACGCTGACATTGTGATGGACATGATCCGCCACATTAAAAAATATCTGCCGGACAGCTTCGTCATTGCCGGCAACGTCGGCACCCCACAAGGCGTCCGCGATTTGGAAAACGCCGGTGCAGACGCCACTAAAGTCGGTATCGGCCCGGGTAAGGTCTGCATCACCAAGCTCAAAACCGGCTTTGGGACCGGCGGCTGGCAACTGGCGGCCCTGCGGTGGTGCGCCAAAGCTGCGCGCAAGCCGATCATCACTGACGGTGGGATCCGCAACAACGGTGACATCGCCAAAAGCATTCGCTTCGGTGCCACCATGTGCATGATCGGCTCCCTGTTTGCCGGCCACAAGGAGACCCCAGGCAAGCACATCGTCAAGGACGGCAAGGAGTACCAGGAGTATTACGGCTCGGCTTCAGAGTATCAAAAAGGGGCTCACCACAACGTTGAAGGCAAGAAGATCCTCCTGCCGGTCAAAGGCTCGATCAAGGACACTTTGATTGAAATGCAAGAAGACCTGCAGTCGGCTGTTTCTTACGCCGGCGGCCGAGACATCGGCGCCTTAAAGGCGGTTGATTACGTCATCGTCAAAAATTCCATTTTCAACGGCGACCAATATTAATCAGCTCACCCAGCAGCCTGCCGGATTCGGCGGGCTGTTGCTGGCTGCATAGCTGTATCCGTTTTCTGGTATAATGACCGAGTACGCATTTACGAGGAGGCAATACATTGAAAGAAACAGTTTTACTTGGTGGTTACACCAAACACGAAGGCCAAGGCGTTTACCGGGCGACCTTCGATTCCGAAACCGGCCGGTTAAGTGAGGCCGAACCTTACATCACCGGTATCGGCTCGCCCACCTACCTGGCCGTCTCCAAAGCCAACGCCGCCTACCTGGTCGACGCCGCGGACGGCAAAGGCGGGCTGGCCGCCTTTGATCTCAATCAAACGCCGCCGCAGCTGCTCAACACCGTCTTAGAGCCCGGGACTAGCCCGGCGCATGTGTCAATTGATGAAAAACGTCAGCTGGTCTTTGCGGCGAACTATCATGAAGGCCGCGTCAACGTTTATAAGATCAACGCCGACCGCACCTTGACCCCGACTGATGTTGCCCGCCACCACGGCCACGGTCCGCTGCCCGAGCAGGACGCCAGCCACGTGCACTTTGCGGCTTTGACGCCGGACGGGCGGCTGGCCGTGATCGACCTGGGCACTGACGAGGTCTACACCTACCCGGTCGACGACGCCGGCAAGCTCGGCACCCCAGCCATTTTGAAGCTGGCCCCGGGCTTTGGCCCTCGCCACCTGGTCTTCCATCATGACAAGCCAATCGCCTATCTGCTGGGCGAACTGTCCAGCCAAATCAGCGTCCTGCAATACGATCCAGCCACTGGCGGGTTCACGCAAGGGCAAACTCAAAAGACCATCCCGGCCGACTGGACCAAGCACAACGGCGCTGCCGCGATCCGCATCAGCTCAGACTCCCGTTTTATCTATGCGACTAACCGCGGGTACAACAGCGTTGTCGTTTACTCAGTCTCTGAGGACGGCCTCGAGCTCACCGAAGTGCAGCAAATTTCGACGGAAGGTGATTTCCCGCGCGATGCGAACCTCGACTTGACCGAAAACTACCTGCTGGCGGTCAACCAGAACACCAGCAACGCCACCCTGTACTCACGTGACAGCGGCTCTGGCAAACTGACGGCAGTCCAAAAGGACATCGTCGCCCCGGAATCGGTCAATGTCGTGTTTCTCAAAGCTTAAGCGCCTGCAGCGTGCCTAGATGGTGCGCTGTTTTTATGCTGGCAATTCAGATTTTACCGAAATTTTGCCTTTTGCGCCTAGTCATCCTTGCCGAGTCCGGTATACTTGACCCATTGGCAACTTTGAGGAGGAAATTATGTTAGATATAGTCAAAGCCGTGATCATTGGCATTGTCGAAGGGCTGACCGAGTTCTTGCCGATCAGTTCCACCGGCCACATCGATCTGGTCGATCAACTGGTCAAAATCAATCAGAGTCCGGCCTTCATGGCGATGTTCGAGTACGTGATCCAGTTCGGTGCGATTCTGGCGGTCGTACTGCTCTACTTCAACAAGCTGAACCCGTGGGCCCCAAGCAAGTCCAAACCCGAGCGCCAGGCCACCTGGACCCTGTGGTTCAAGGTGATCGTCGCGGTCCTGCCATCCGTGATCATTGGCCTGCCGCTGAACGACTTCATGGACGCCCATTTGCACAAGCCAATCGTGGTGGCATCGATGTTGATCCTATACGGGATCTTGTTCATTGTCATTGAGAATTATTTCAAAGACCGCTCGCCCAAAATCACGACCCTGGCAGACATCAGCTTCCAAACCGCGCTGTTCATCGGCCTCTTCCAGGCGTTGTCCATTGTCCCTGGCACCAGTCGCTCCGGCGCGACCATTCTCGGCGCCATCATCTTGGGTACCAGTCGCTACGTCGCCACCGAGTTTTCCTTTTTCCTGGCGATTCCGACCATGGTGGGTGTGTCGATTTTAAAAATCGGCTCGTACCTCATGAAAGGCAACGTCTTCACCGGCGCGCAGTGGGCGATCCTGCTGACGGGCATGGTGGTGTCGTTCCTAGTCGCGATCGTGGCCATCAAGTGGCTGCTTAAGTTTGTTCAGACTCATGACTTCAAGCCGTTTGGCTGGTACCGCATCGCGCTCGGGCTCGTCGTTTTGTTAGTCTTATTCATCTAGGAGGTTCTCATGCTGTTAAAAGAAGCGTGTGTTGAAAACTTCACCGATATTCCGGCCGCCTTGCGCGCCGGTGCCAATCGCATCGAGCTGAACGACAATCTCACCGCCGGCGGCACCACGGTGTCCCGCGGGGTCATGGCGGCGGCCATCTCGTACGTGCACGAGCACGATGCGCGGATTGTCTGCATGATTCGGCCGCGCGGTGGCAATTTCGTTTACACCGACACCGAGCTGAAAATCATGGAAACCGACTTGTTCGCCGCGCAAGAACTCGGCGCGGACGGTGTGGCCTTCGGTGCGTTGACCAAGGCCAATTGGCTGGACGAAGACGCCATGGAAAACTTGATCGGCGCCGCTGGTGGCATGGAAGTGGTCATGCACATGGCGTTCGACGAAATTCCGAAAGCGCGCCAGCAGGAAGCCATTGACTGGCTCTCTGATCATGACGTCACCCGCATCCTGACGCACGGGGGGCCTTTGAGCGTGCCAATCACCCAAACCGTCCCCCACCTGCAGCAGCTGGTCAAAATGGCGGCTGGCAAGCTCGAAATCTTGCCTGGCGGCGGGGTCACGGCAGCCAATGTGGACGAACTGACCGCCGCCATCGGCGTCAAGCAAGCTCACGGCACTAAGGTCGTCACGTTCAAGTAAGTGATCAAGCCTCGAGGCAATCCTCGAGGCTTTTTAGGAGGCAACAGATGAATCCTGAGTTCACGACGATTGCGCTGCGCGTCGGCGGCCTGTCGCGCAAAGCCTTGACCGCGGCACTGACGGCCGCCCACATTGAGCGTGATGACGCGGCACGCACCCTGCTTCAAACCATGCCGGTTTACCCAGGGGAGCGGCCCTACCCGATTCGCCTCGGTTTGATGCGCATGCGCGACCTGGGATTGGGGCAAGGTGCGACCCTGCCGCGCCTGACGCAGGCCGCCCAGCACTACGGGTTGGGACTAGTGCCACTGGCTGCCGCGGTCTACTTGCGCTTACAGTGGCGCACACAAGCCCCCGGCCAGGTCTTTGTGGCCAGCCCCGCGCTCAGCAACTTGGGCCCCCGCGGGTTTGTGCTGGTGAACACCGACTCGCGCTTGCAGCTGCACGGCTTCTATACTGGCGATAACGAGCTGGTTGACCCTGACACCACATTTGCCTTTGAATTAAGCGTCTAAACACAAAACCGGCCGCCTGGCGAGTTCACTGTCAGGCGGTCGGTTTTGTTTGACCTTATTGCCGCTTCTCTGCGCCCATGACAAACGCCGCCACGCAGCCAAACCCGGTGTGACTGGCGATGGTCAGGCCAATGTCCCCCACGGTGACATTAGCTGTTGGCGCCTTAGCCAAGATGTAATCACGCACCTGATTGGCCGCGTCGTAATCGCCAGACGTGGCGATCAGGATCGGTTGCGCGGGATCGCTTGGCAGTGCAGCCAGCATTTTGTCGCCTAAAGTGGCCAAAGAGCGCTTACGGGCGCGGACCTTGCCGTCAACGCGCAACCGCCCCAGGGTGTCCACGTCCATAATTGGCTTGATGTTGAGCAGTGTCCCCAGCGCTGCAGACGTCCGCGACACCCGACCACCATGGTAAAGGTAATCCAGTGAATCAACCGTGAACCATTCCTGCAGGCGCAGCCGATTCGCTTCAAACCATGCCACCAGCTCCGCCAGACTTTTTCCTTCTTTTTGAAGCCTGATTGCCTCAAGCACCATACGGCCCTCGCCCTGCGAAGCCGCAAGCGTGTCCACCAGCTCGATTTGCGCGTCCGGATACTTCTCCAGCACCATGGCCTTGGCCTCAGTGGCCGCCTCAAAAGAGCTGCTCAGTCCGCTGGAAAAGGCGATGTACGCGACCGGCGTGCCGGCCTTGGCGTAGGGGGTGAAGAAATCAACATACTCGCCGACGTTAATGGCGGAAGTAGAAGGCATGACCCCATTTTTGATCTTCTCAAAAAAATCTTTCAGCTCGTATGAGCCGCCCATGTCATCTGTCAGGTCCTGGCCTTCCACGTTGAAGTGAAAGGAAACAAAATCAACATTCGCGTCCTTTAAGGTTTGGCGCGGCAGGTCACAGGCCGAATCGGTCAACAGTTGATACATCATTTCCACATCCTCATTAATTTAGGGCTAGGCCCAACTCATTCTCCAAAGATAACATATCGTTCGGCAGCGGCGCCGTCAACTCAAGTGGCTTTTTTAAAATCGGGTGCCAAAAGTGCAGGTGTGCGCAGTGCAGCGCCTGCCGGTTCAGGCCGGCTGCCGGGCCGCCGTACAGCGTATCGCCAAACAGCGGGTGGCCGATGGCAGCGAAGTGAACCCGAATCTGATGCGTGCGCCCAGTGTGCAGCTGTACCCGGACCAAGCTGGCCCGGCCGTTTTGTACCAGCGTTTCAAATTCTGTCACCGAGCGCTTGCCTGCAGGCGTCACGGCCCGCTTCATGTAAAACTCTTGGCCCTGGCCGATTCGCAGCACCAGCCAGCCGTGCTGTGGTAATTTACCGGCACCAGCGACCAAGGCAAGATATTCTTTCTGCAGGTCATCGGTATGCAGCTGGGCGTCCAGCAGGCTGTGAATTAACCCGCTTTTGGCAAACAACATGAGCCCGCTGGTGTCGCGGTCAAGCCGCGTCACCACGTGAATGGCCGCACTTTCAGCGTGGGTCTTGAGCAGGTACGCTTTGACGCGATTGGCCATGGTGTCCGGACTCTTGCCGACATCCGGAATCGAGGGCACACCGGCGGGCTTGTCGACCACCAGCAGGTACTCATCTTCGTAAACAATCGCCAGCGGTGCAGCATACGGCACCACGGCATCGGCGGCCACTTCCGGCGCGGTTTGCAGGAAGACAACATCGCCCGGGCGCAAAGAAAAAGCGGTGTTGCGTTGTCGTTTGTTCACAAACACAAAACCGCCATGGAACTTCAACTGCTTTAGCTGCGCGAGCGAGAACCCCTGGCGGCGCAAAAAGGTCTGAAGGGACACGCGCGGTCCCTGATAGGTCCATTTAAAGCGCATCCGGCTTTTTCTCCCCGATGAACGCATCCTCGACCCGGTCCCAGAAGTGCATGTGCCGATAGCTGGCAAAGCGGATCTTCTCTGTGGCCACCTTGAACCGAATGGCGGTGATCATCGCCGGCTTAGCAGTGAATTGATCAATTGACATCACGTAATCCTGAAATGGCTCAGGCCGCAGTGAGACCCACTCGTCAGGCGCCAAGATCATTGGCGCCGCCAGCGTGCGAAAGACCCGGTTATTGATCGATGCAATTTCCGTCATTTGAAGCGCCGCCAGCCGCGGGTGGATCACCGCACCACCATTGGACTTGGAATAAGCCGTCGAGCCGGTGGGCGTCGCCACACACAGCCCATCCCCGCGAAAACTCTCAAAGAAGTTTTCCTTCACGTAAACGTCCGTGCGCATGGTGCCGCTGGTCCCCTTCAGTGTGGCCTCATTTAGCGCCAGAAAATGCGCAGTGGTCCCGTCCTCGTAGTCGACCAGCACGTCCAGCAACGGGTAGCTGGTGCTTTCCCCTGAGTCCCGCTTCAAGGCGGCGATGAGGTCGTCGGTTTCATAGTCGCGCCAGTCCGTGTAAAAGCCCAGGTGGCCAGTGTGGACCCCGATGAACCGCACCTGGTCCAACACATCGGCGTACCGGTGGAACGCCGAAAGCAGCGTCCCGTCCCCGCCAATCGTGATCACGACTTCAGGATGCGGCACGTCGACTTCAAAATTGTCCTGCTTAAGCCCGCGGATCAGCTTTTGCCGGGCCGCTTGAGAACTCGCGTTACTGTTTGCTTGGATCGCGATGCGCATCGTCATTCATCCCTTGCTTACTATCGCCCTGGCCTGGGTGATCAAGATCATCCAAGCGCCGCGGCATATTTTGCCCTTTACCGTAAGAAAACAGACGCTGGGCTTCCTGAATTTCCTCACGGATCTCGGACATTTCGTTATCAAGCAGCGCCGAGGCCTTGGCCGCCCGCTTCAAACGTTCCTTCAAGGCGTCCGGAAACTCGCCTTGGTACTTGTAGTTCAGCGAGTGTTCGATCGTGGCCCAGAAGTTCATGGCCATCGTGCGGATCTGAATCTCAGCAAGCAACTTCTTTTCGCCTTCCACCATTTGGACCGGATACTCAATGACCACGTGGTAACTGCGATACCCGGACGGCTTGACGTTGGTCACGTAGTCGCGCTCCTCAACCACTTTCATGTCCGTGCGCTGGTGGATCAGGTCGACCACTTCGTAAATGTCTTCGACGAACTGGCACTGGATCCTAAGCCCTGCAATGTCCTGCATGTCCTGTTCCAGCAGCGTATCGGAAATGTACCGGCGCGACTGCTTTTCAATGATCGAGTCGACCGGCTTGACCCGGCCGGTGACGATCTCGATTGGTGAATGGCGGCTTTCTTGCAGGAATTGGCTGCGCATTCCGCGAAATTTGATTTTGAGTTCCTTCACTGCCTGTTCGTATGGCATCAAAAACGTTTCCCAGTCGCGCTGCATGCTCAAGCCTCCACATCTGATTCTGCTTCATTTTACCATAAAAGCAGTGCGGGCCACCCACCGGCCGGAAGAGTAGCTGTATACTATTAGCGAGGTGAATTGTATGAGTATCCAATCCGAGCAAGAGTTCAAAACCCTGATCACGGCTGATGAGGCCGCTGCCATGCAGGCCGCACTGACTTTTGCCCCAGCATTCGGCCAGGCCAACACGTACTACGACACGGCTGACTATCGCCTGCAAAAGGCATCACTGGGACTGCGCATCCGGCTGTTCAACACCCGGGCAGAGGAAACCCTGAAGCTGCCCAAGGGGCCTGACCGCCTGCTGGAAGAAATGACAGACCCGCTGACGGTGAGCGAAGCGCGCCAGCTGATTCGCGCCAACAGCATCGCGACCCACGGCCAGATTCGCGAATACCTGGCCAGCCAGCAGATCGAGCCGGCCAGCCTGCAACAATTTGCAGCGGCGACCACCTGGCGACACCTGCTCGACACCCCGGCAGGCAAATTGACGCTGGACGAGACCCACTACCCAAACGGCAAGCGCGATTGGGAACTCGAGTTGGAATACCACGACGAGCCAGCCGCCAAGGCGTACTGGTCGCAGCTTGTAAGCGAGTTTAATATCCGCGTTCAGCCGGTTCAAAACAAGGTGCAGCGCGCCTATGCAAATGTGAATATTTCACAAGCTGATTAATTGTCTTTAATAAGATTTCTGGTAAGGTAAGGATAAACAACAGGCCCACTTAACTGTCCAAAAGGTTGTCAAAACCTTAACCGCTTGCTTATTAGCCTATACTGGAGGAAATGCATTGCTAGAACTTTTCTTGTTCATCAATCCCATTGGCACCCGCTGCCGCGAAGCGGAGCTGGTCGTTCAGCGGCTCGCCCAGGAACTGAAACAAAAAGTCAGCCTGCGCTTTGTCCCGCTGGTCAATTTCACCGTCATCGACCAGTACATGGCCGAGGCGCACCTGGACCCGCACAACCTGCCACTGCGCAATCAGCTCTTCGACACCGCCTACCAGTTGGCGGTCGACTACAAAGCGGCGCAGTTTCAGGGTAATGAGAAAGCCCGCAAGTTGCTGATCATGGAGCAGAGTCACATGACGATTCCGGTTGCGCCGTACGACAAAGAAACAGCCTATGAGTGCCTTACAGCTGTTGGTTTTGACCTGGCGGCGTTTGCCGAAGACCGCCGCCGCGAGGAAATGCACCACTGCCTGGCCTCAGATCAGGCCATCGCCGTGGAAATGGGCATCACCAAGCTGCCCGCCGTCGTCATCATGAACAGTGCCAGTCCCAATCCAGGACTGCGCCTAGGCAACTTAAAATCTTACGAACGCTTCAAATCATTGGTGCAAACCATTATCACGCAGCCGGATCTACAGCCCTCCAAGGACTTGCTCCACGTCTTGCAGTAATAACCAAACGGCCAGGCTGCAGCCTGGCCGTTTTTGTGTCTTCACCGCTGCACGGGATACGTATCGCACTAACCCTGCCTCGCCTGACCGAGGGCTTGCAACTTCTCGTCGATGGTCTGATACCACTGAGGGACCCGAAGCCACTGCCAGCCGGCCGCGGTTTCCTGAAGCAACCCGGCCTGGGTCAGCACCTCAAGCCACTGGCGCCTGATTGCGCTTTGCAACTGTCCTTCAGGCAGTTGCGGCGCCCGCACACTCGAATACTGCCTCCAAAAAGCGGCCTCGGCGGCTTTTTTAATCGGCTGAGCCTGAAAAGTCAGCAGCCAAGCCGCCCGCATGGCCCACTCCGGCGCATCGAGTCCGGGCAGATGCCGCAGCTGCATGTGGATCAGCCAGGGCGCGCCGGCTAGATTGCGCCCCTGTGCGCTCGCCTGCTCTTGCAGCTTCATCACAGCAGGCGCGCGGTGCACCAAGGCCAGCTGAAGCGCCTTGGCCCGACTGGCGAGTGACTCAATGTATTCCCGGCGCCGCGTCTGAGGCGGCAGCCCTTGACGGTACTGGGTTTCAACAATGGCCGGGCCGGTCAGTTGCAGGCGCGTCAGCACCTTAGCCTGAGGATCCAGCTGCCAAAGATGAAAACCCAGGGCCTTTGAACACTGCAAAAAGCGGGCCTGTTTGGCCCCTGGCCAACGGGTGATGTAGGCTGGGCAGGCGATCCAGATAACTTCAAGTCCCAGCGATTGATAGCCTACCGTCCGCACTTGCAGACGTTCAGGGCTGATCCCGCTGCACTGGAATTCGAGGATCCGGGGGCGACCGTGGTGCTGCCACACCACATCGGCGCGCTGCTGAATTGGCGGGTAGTAGGTTTCCAGCGCAACCGCGTCGCCCAGTTGCTCGCCAAATTTGGCCAGCCACCATTTGCCGGCCAAGTGAGTTTCACTTTCCGGCTCACTTGACGCGCTGCAGGCGTTGTCCTTATGGGCAAAATGCGCGATCAGTTGCGCCCCGTTTTTGATCCGCAGCTCACCCTTGCAGGCCGGACAGCGAAATGATTGACCAAAAAGCCGCCGCGCCTGGTCGTGGCTTCTCAGTGTCACCAGCTCGTCGGCCTGATTCAATGCGACTAACATGGCCTCACCTCCAGTCAAAGATTACGCGGCAAGCCGCAATTGACCGCGTGCACACCCCAAAAACACATCCACGCGGCACGACTAGTTGCGGTACAATCGAATCATCGAATACAACTGGGGTGAAGCGACATGATGAAATGGCTGGTCAAAATTGGTGGGGCGCTGCTGGCACTGGTGCTTTTGGCATGGGGGCTGACTGCGGCGGTTCCTCAGCGCACGCAAGCGGCCAAGACACTGACCAACAGCCGCACCCCCACTTTCTGGGTGCTGTCTGACGACCATTTCATTGCCCCGGCGCTGCACGACAACCGAACCGCTTTTCGGGAGATCCAGCAAAGCGCCGCCGGCAAGGACCTGAAGTATCAGCCCGTCGCCATCCGCGCGTTGGTGCATGAGGCGCTGACCGCAACGCCTCGGCCGACCGCGGTCATTCTTACGGGTGATGTCACGCTGAACGGCGCCAAGGCCAGCGCCGAAAGCCTGGCCAAGCGCTTGTCCCCGCTCCAAAAGGCCGGTATTCACGTGCTGGTCATCCCCGGCAATCACGACATCTATGACGGCTGGGCCCGCAAATATCAGGGCAAGCAGCAGCTGAAGGTGGAACAGATCAGCCCCACCGACTGGCGGAATATTTTCAGCGATGGCTATCGCAATGAAACCAGCGAAGACGCAGACTCGCTCAGCTATACCGTGAACTTAAATCGCGATTACCAGCTGATCATGCTTGATTCCAACATTTACACCATCCAGCCGAGCAACCGCAACCCAAACACCGGTGGCGAGCTAAAACCGGCCACCATGAGCTGGCTGCGCAGCCGGCTGGCCGCTGGCCAAAAAGCTGGCCGCACCAGCCTGGTGTTCATGCACCACAACCTTTACTCACACAACGCGATGGTCAATCACGGTTACGTGCTGAACAACGCCCCCGCCCTGCGGAAGCTGCTGACGACGTATCACGTCCCGGTCGTTTTCTCCGGCCACATCCACGCGCAAGACATCAAAAGCGGCAGTCAGCCCGGCGAACCGGTCGAAATCGTTAATGGCGCGTTTTCTATTTCCCCTGGGGGCTACGGGGTGGTTCAGCTCACCCCCACCAAGCTGACTTATGATCGCAAGGCAGTGAACGTGCTGCCAGTCCTGAGTGCGAAGCAGCGGCAAAACCCGGACCTAAGGCATTACCAATCCTATCTGAAGCGATTATTCTTGCAAAATGGCGAGGCGCTCGCGCTGAACAGTCTGTACGGGAAAAAACTGAGTCCCCAAGAGCAAGCCGCCGGCGTCAAATTTCTCGGCCAGCTCAACTGGCGGTTTTTTACCGGCCAGGATAGCCTCTCAAACGCCCAAGCGGCTAGGCTACGCGAACAACCTGGCTACCAGGTCGATAACCAATTACCGAGCCTCCACCGCTACATGCAATCGATCATGCAGGATAAGGACCGCAACGACCTGCATCAAGTCATTCCCACCAAGTAAAAGACCAGCCGACGCTTGAGCGCCGACTGGTTTTTTACTGCTGGTCAAACTGACTGTTATAAAGCGCGGCATAGGCGCCGTTTTGCTTGAGCAGGCTTTCGTGGGTCCCGTGTTCAACCACCCGGCCGGCATCGATGACCAAAATCTGGTCCGCGTGGCGAATGGTCGACAGGCGATGCGCGATGACAAAGCTGGTCTTGCCTTTCATCAAGCTGGTCATGGCACGCTGAACGTCCGCCTCGGTGTTGGAGTCGATCGAGGCTGTGGCCTCATCCAGCACTAGCACTGGCGCCTCCGCAATAAAAGCGCGGGCGATGCTGAGCAGCTGCCGCTGGCCTTGCGAGATATTGTGCGCGTTTTCTGACAGCACCGTGTCATAGCCGTCTTTCAACTGGCGGATAAACCCGTCAGCATGGGCGTGCTGGGCCGCCAGCACCACGTCATCGTCGCTGGCAGACGCTCGCCCCAGCCGGATATTCTCGCGGATCGACAGTTGGAACATGTAAGGCTCCTGTTGCACTACGGTAATCAAGTGCCGCAAGTCGGCTCGCCGAATTGTCGTCACGTCGCGGCCGTCCAGCAGCACCCGGCCGGATTGCAGTGGGTAAAGATTGGTCAGCAAATTCATGATGGTGGTCTTGCCCGCGCCGGTTGCCCCTACCAGCGCGATGGTCTGGCCAGGTTCAGCAACAAGGTTAATGTCGTGCAAAATCTGGCGGCCCGGTTCATAGGCAAAATCAACGTGCTCAAACTCAACGTGCCCGGTGGTGGTTTTAACTGAGACCGCCTCTGGGACATCTTCCTCAGGCTGCTCATCGATCACCTCAAAGACACGCTCAGCCGAAGCTAGCGACAGCTGCAGCGTGTTGATCAAATTCAGCACATTGTTGATTGGTCCGGTGAAATTACGCAGGTAAATCAGAAAGGTGAAGATGATCCCAACGGTGATGGTACTGCTGCCGGTGAGCATCGAAATTGCCCCTGCCGCAGTGATCGCCAGGTACGCCAGGTTGTTGGTCCCGTTGTTTACCGGCCCGATGAAGCTGGACACAGACTGCGCGATAAAGGCGGCATGCGTGTATCGCGCGTTGGTCTGATTAAACGTCGCCATTGTGTCTGCCTCATGGTCAAACAGCTGAACCACCTGCTTACCCGACACCGATTCTTCAATTTGCGTGTTTAACGCACCCAGCGCCTCCTGCTGCGTCGTGAAGGCCTTTTGGGTGACCTTAGCCGCGGCGCGGGTGAACAGGTACGTCAGCCCCGAAGCGGCCAGCGCAATCAGCGTCAGCAGCGGCGACAGCACCAGCATTGCCGCCCCCATGCCAACAACGGAAACAATCCCCGTAAACAGTTGAACGAAGGTCTGCATCATGGCGGTGTTGATGTTGTCCACATCGTTAGTCAGCCGCGACATCACATCCCCGTTATCATGCGTGTCAAAGTAGCGCATCGGCAGGCGCTGCAGATTGCTGAAAATGTCGCGCCGAATGTCCGCTGACGCCTTCTGGGCCACTTTCACCGTCACCGAATTCTGAAAATAGGTGAACACCGCTGAAAGCAGGTACATCACACCGAGCACCAAGCAAATGACATAAAGTAAATGCAGCTTGCTGGCCTTGAGAAACTGATCGACGACAATGCCGTTGACCCGGTTGCCAATAATGGTGGCTGCAGTGGTGAAAATGGTCAGCCCAAAAACAATCAACAGCTTCCCGCGTGCAAAGCCAATGTAGCCTAGAATCCGCCGGGCCGTCTTCTTCCAGTCCGTGACTTGCGCCTTTTCCTGGTGCAGGTTGTGCCTAGGCCCGTGATTCATCACTTGCATCAAAACGTCCTCCTCCCAGCTGAGTTTCAACCAATTGCGCGTAAAACGGCGAACTAGCCAACAGCTCCTGGTGGGTGCCCCGGGCCGCTAGTCGGCCTTCCTGCATGACCAGGATCTGGTCGCACTGCAGCAGGTTGGCCACGCGCTGCGAAATGATCAGCGTGGTGCGGCCGCGCCGATGCTGAACCAGGCGCTGCTGAATGCGGGCATTAGTGGTTTGATCGACGGCACTGGTCGCATCGTCGAACACCAGAATATCGGGGTCTGGCACGGCCGCGCGCGCGATGTTCAGCCGCTGCCGCTGGCCTCCGGAGAAGTTCTTCCCGCCCTGCTCAACCGGCGCATCATACCGCTTGGGCAGCGGATCGATGAACTCATCCGCGTCCGCCAGGTGCGCACCGGCGGCCAGCTCGGCATCGGTGGCCGCCTTGTCGCCAAAGGTCAGGTTGTGCCGCACCGTCCCGGAAAACAGCATGGCGTCTTGGGTGGCCACGGTCACCTTGTGATGCACCGCCGCCAAGTCGAGCTGCTGGGTGTCCACGCCGCCGATCTTAATGGTGCCGGTATAATCATCAAACCCGCGGGTCAGTAAATTGATCAAAGTTGACTTGCCAGAACCAGTGGTGCCGATAATGCCGAGCCACTGCCCGCTTGGCACGGCGAAACTGATGCCATCCAGAATGGGCTTGCTTTGATCGTAGCCGAACGAGACGTGATCAAACGTCACACTCGAATCCTGCGGCGCACCAGCAGCAGAACCAACCTGCATCTCACCGGCCTGCTCGCTGAGGACCGCCTGAACGCGCGTCGCCGACGTGATTGCCCGCGAAAACGCGGTGATAATATTCACCGTCATGACCATCGCGTTAGTGATCTGAATCATGTAATTGATGAAGGCAATGATTTGTCCGTCAAGAATCACGCCGCCAACGTCCAAGGTGCCCCCGTAGGCCAGCGCAATCACGACCCCCAAGTTAAGCAGAAACTGGATTACCGGAGCCAGCGGCACAGTGGCCATGGACGCGCGCACGGAACTGTTCAACAGCGCCGTGTTGGTCTGCGTGAACTGATCTTGCTGGTGTTTTTCTAACACGAAGGCTTTGATGGTTTTAGCGCCTTGAAGGTTTTCGCGCATCACGCGGTTCATGTTGTCCGTTTTGTTTTGCATGTCCGTGTAAAACGGCAGGCTGCGCCGCATCACCAGGAGTGTGTACACCAGCAGAACTGGCAGGATCACGAACAAGATCGGGGCGAGGCGGGGTGACACAAGCGTCGACATGACCACGCCGCCAAGCATCAGCATCGGTGCCCGCACCATCCCCCGGGTCATCATCATCACCAAATTCTGCATCTGGGTCACGTCGTTGGTGATGCGGGTGATCAAAGTTGCTGGCGGCAGACCGCCCGCCGCGCGAGAATTTAAGGCAATGGTCAGCATTTTCGTGCGCAGGCTTTGCCCCATGTGCAGTGAGGCATAATTGCCCAAGACGCCGGACCCGCCCCCAGCGCAGATGCCGATCAACGCGAACATGAGCATCAGGGCCGCCGTTTTGAGCACGAACTGCATATCCCCCTTGGCCAGTCCTGAGTCCACAATGTCCGCCATCATCGTCGGCTGCTGCAAGTCGCAGAAGACCTCAATCAGCATGACCAGCGGGGCGAGAAAAAATGTCAGGCGCACCTTGCCATGCATATTTTGCATCAGGATTTTAAACACCTTGCCATCTCCACGAAAAAAGCGCCACTGAACCCAGGCCTAGTAAGGACTAAGGATCCGTGGCGCTGCTTGAAATGTTCATAAGGTCAGTTTACTGGTAAGCACCCAATAACCGACCGCCTGGCAAACTAAGAAAGGGCGTAATCCGCATTCTCGGATTACGCCCCTTCGTTGTTCAAGCAATCTCTTGTTTTGATGGCTTCAGATACTGATTCCAAGGTAAATAAGACTC